>DAOOCD010000109.1:0-11308 GCA_035408225.1 Cyclobacteriaceae bacterium
CCACCAAAAATCCGCAGGCCCGAAACAGGTGCAGCATGACCATCGAATCAAGTCCTCCGCTTACTGCCAGCAACAACCGATCACCGCCAGGCTGCAGCCCAAGTCCATCAAGATGTTTCAGAAATCTATCCTTCACCGTTTCAAAGATAACTTTTATCTATTTTTGAGCCCCGTCATGCTACGCTTTACTTTTTTAATCCTATTGTTAGTTGTTGGTTCTGCCGCAGTTGCCCAGAAACGGGTAAAGCTCAAAAAAGCTGACAATTGGATTGGTGCCATAAAAGATGGGCAAAGGTTCGACCGGGTGATTGGCAATGTTGTGTTTGTACAAAATAAGACAACCATCTATTGTGATTCAGCGCACTTCTTTAAATCTCAAAATAAGATTGACGCTTTTGGAAAAATACACATCACCGAAGGTGATTCGGTGGATGTAACCTCCCATGGATTGTCCTATGATGGTGATAAAAAAATTGCCTATCTCCGTAAAAACGTAGTGTTCACCAAACTGGGTATCGCAACACTATATACCAATTTTCTGGATTATGATCGACCCAAAAATGAAGCCCGCTATTTTAATGGTGGCAGATTAGTAGATACTACAAATGTACTTACCAGTATAAAGGGATATTACGACATAAGCACTAACCTGGCTTCTTTTAAAAAAGATGTAGTTGGGGTTAACCCAGACTATACGTTGAAATCAGATACCCTGCAATATGACTCAAAATCGAAAATTATTTATTTCCGCGATCTGACCACCGTAACCGATAAAGATGGGGCCATTGCTATCTATAAAAATGGTTTCTACAATACGAATCAAAAATACTCCACGCTTAACCAGGGTCAAATCGAAACCCCGGAGTATAAAATCAAAGGCAACGAATATGACATTGACGATGCCCGCAAAATGTATAGGGCCAAGGGAAAGGTAGTGATGACTTCCAAAGAAGAAAACATGCTCATCTTTGGTGACGATAGTTTCTACGATAAGAAACGAGGCATCTCCAAAGTTTATGGAAACGCCTATGTTGCAAAAATCGGGGATGATCTTGACACGTTATTTATTGGAGCTGATACACTTGTATCCATTGAAAGCAAGGATCCAAGAAAAAAAAGACTTCTGGCCTATAACAATGTAAAAATCTATAAGACTGATTTACAAGGCGTGGCCGACTCACTGGTATATGCCGCTTCGGACTCGACCATTCATTTTTTCACGAACCCAATTCTATGGAGTGAAGGGAATCAGATTACGGCCGACTCTATTTGGATGCAGCTTAAAAATAAGAACATTGATAAGTTGTACATGATCGCCAACTCGTTCGTGGCCTCAAAAGATTCCCTCCAGAACTTTAATCAAATTAAGGGCAGGCGAATGGTTGCCATTTTCGATGGCAGCGCGATCAGTCATGTGACTGTGCAAGGCAATGGCGAGAGCATCTATTATGCTCTGCAAGAGAAAGAAGTAGAAACCGAGGGCAAGAAATACAAAGTCACATATACCATGGGCATGAACAAAATGATCTGTAGTAACATGCGCATCAACTTTGTAGAAGGCAAAGTGAATAATGTAAGTGCCTATGTAAAACCAGATGCCTCCTTCATTCCGCCACAGGAAATAAAAGAAGTTGATAAAAAACTGAAAGGGTTTGATTGGAAGGAAAAATACCGCCCAACCAGAATTGATGTCGTTAAAACCAGCCGGTAACGATATAGAGTATCGAAAAATTGTGATTTCACAGATTTTTTTTCGGTTTCGGTAGGTAAAAAATCCATTTTATAATATCTTGTCAGTTGAATTAGTGCGTCTTGTTATGAAACCTTGGGTTGTTGTCATATTGATGCTCATCATCAGCCTTCCAGGCCTGACCCAAAGTTTTGACCTTCTCGATAAGCAAGACAATTTTCAGAGCACTATCGGGGAAACCCTAAGAATCCCACTTAAAATCAGAAATAACTCTGAAAAGGCACAATTTTACATTATCAGGAAAGTCTATGGTGAGCTAAGTTCCACCCAAAAGGGGTATTTCTGTCTTGATAAAAATTGTCTGGAATCAGGGATTAATGAGTTCTCAAAACGAATTGAGCCTGGTGAAACCCTTCAACAATTGGTTTACATGGTTGAAGGTGGTCTGCTAAGCAGTCAGAACACGATCAAATTTCAGATATTTCCAAAAGGCAGTCCACTGGAAATCGAAGAATATAGCGTTGCCATAACCATCCGCGAAAAACTAGATAAACCAGTGCTTTTTCAATCCAAGGAGATCACAATTCAGGATGTTTACCCCAACCCCGTTCAGGATCAAGCCTTTATTGAATATCGGATTCATAATGAAAACGTGAAGGCGAAACTTGTGATGCACAATATCCTGGGTAAGCAGCTGAACGAAATTGACCTACCTACTTCTGAAACCCGGATAAAACTTCAAACTGAAGATTTTATCTCTGGCATCTATTTTTACACGCTGTACCTGGACAACAACGGGGTTCTTACGCGCAAGCTTATTATAAGAAAATAAGGCATCCAGCGGAACGTTATTGACCCTAAAGCTCAGATTGCTATTTTAATGCCCTGTCGTATATTTGCAGGCTTAAATACAACGAAACCCTTGATTTTAGGAAATTTAGGACACTTATTGGTGGAAGTATGAGGTTTTATCAAAGGGGCATTTTAGGCATTGTGATTCTACTCGTTTCATTCTCGTGTAGCAAATTCAGGCGAATTGAAAAAAGTGAAGATTGGCGGGTGAAATACGAGGCCGGGTTAAACTATTTCGCCAAGAAAGATTATTACCGATCATCGGTCTTGTTTGAGCAAATTTTACCAATTGTCCGTGGATTGCCGGAAGGTGAAAAGGTGGAATTTAACCTGGCCTATTGCCAGTATAATGAGAAATTATATTTACTGGCTTCTGACCAGTTTAAGACTTTTTATGAAACCTATGGACGTAGTTCAATGGCTGAAGAAGCCTATTTTATGTATGCCTACTCACTTTATGCTTCATCCCCCGACTATAAAAAAGACCAAAGCAGCAGTATTGAGGCCATGAATGCTATGCAGACTTTTTTAAATCGCTATCCCGGCAGCCGGTTTATGAACCAGGCTGTAGAAGTTATTACGGATAGTCAGGAGAAGCTAGAAAAGAAAGGATTCGAAAATGCCAAACAGTATATCAAATTGCGCATGTACCGTGCCGCTGTGGAGGCATTTGATAATTTCAAACAAAACTTTCCAGACTCAAAATATCTTGAAGAAACTGCCTACCTGAAGGTAATGGCCGAGTTTGAACTAGCGAACATCAGCATTCCAAGTAAGCAGCTAGAACGGTACACAACTACGTTAGAATTTTATAAAGAACTTGTAGATAATTTTCCTGAAAGTCAATTTCTGAAACAAGCTGAACGCTATTATGCTGAAAGCCTTTCCAAAGTAAATAAGTTAAAACCCAATAAAGTTTAAAATTATGGCCATTCAACCATCTATTGTAACCCGCGATGTAGACAAGATTGCAGCCCCAACTGGAAATCTTTATGAGTCTGTTGTGGTAATATCAAAACGCGCCCGTCAGATTGCCATCAATCTCAAAGAAGAATTGAATAACAAACTGGCTGAGTTTGCTACTACGGTAGATAACCTGGAAGAGGTTTTTGAAAATCGTGAGCAGATTGAAATCTCCCGATACTATGAGCGTATGCCAAAACCAACTTCTACCGCTATCGAAGAGTTTTTAGAAGGCAAGCTTAACTATCGTCTGCGTTCAGCAACCGAGCCAGAAGCAAAACCTGAATAAGGATGCTTTCGGGGAAGAAAATCCTGCTGGGAGTAAGTGGCAGTATTGCTGCTTATAAATCAGCTGTTCTTACCCGTCTGCTTATAAAAAGTGGAGCTGAGGTAAAGGTTGTAATGACCCCATCAGCCTATGAATTTATTACTCCCCTTACGCTCGCAACGCTTTCAAAGAACCCGGTCTTTACAACGTTCAGTAAAGATGAAAGTGGTCAATGGAATAATCATGTCGAATTAGGCTTATGGGCTGATGCTATACTGCTTGCCCCCGCCACCGCCAACACGCTTGCAAAGATGGCAACCGGAATCTGCGACAATCTTTTAATGGCTGTCTACTTATCAGCCAGGTGCCCGGTGTTCTTTGCCCCTGCTATGGATCTGGATATGCTCCAGCATCCTTCAACAAAAAACAATATTGGCAAATTAATAAGCTGGGGTAACTACCAGATCAATCCCAATCATGGTGAATTGGCAAGTGGCTTAGTGGGCACAGGTAGAATGGCTGAACCCGAGGAGATCGTTAATCATCTTAACCATTTCTTTACGGCTGGTCCGCTGGCAGGTAAGAAGGCGCTTGTTACTGCCGGCCCTACATACGAAGCAATCGATCCTGTTCGTTTCATAGGAAACCACTCCACAGGAAAAATGGGCTTTGCAATTGCAGAAGAATTGTCGCTTCAGGGAGCAAAAGTAACTGTAGTTACAGGACCCACAAATGTTAAAGTACAAACCAAAGGAATAGATGTTGTACCCGTTATTTCAGCCGAAGAGATGTATAAAGCCTGTGTTGAGCGATTTTCTTCAGCAGACATCATCGTACTTTCGGCCGCTGTAGCCGATTATAAGCCAGCTAAAGCAGCCGGGCAGAAAATCAAAAAAACAGATCAGGCCCTGACACTTGAATTAGTAAATACGCAAGATATAGCTGCCGAATTAGGTAAATTGAAAAAGAATGGTCAGATAATAGTGGGCTTTGCTTTGGAAACTGAAAATGAAAGGGCCAACGCTGAGAAGAAATTAGCCTCGAAAAAATTTGATCTTATCGTGCTGAATTCTTTACAGGACGCTGGAGCAGGATTTGGTCATGACACTAATAAAATCACGCTCATAGACCGCCACAAGAACGTGAAAGAATTTAATCTTAAATCTAAAAAAGAAGTAGCCGGGGATATCGTTACCGCGATAATAGAAAATATCCATGCCTAAACTCTGGATTCTTATTTGTCTTCTTTTCATCCAAGCAATTGGGCTCGCCCAGGAACTCAACTTTAAGGTCACCATAAACGCAGATCAAATCCAAACTACCGACCGGGCTGTATTTAAGGATATGGAACGCGCCTTCTCTAATTTTTTAAATTCACGAAAGTGGTCAAACGATTCTTATAAGAATCATGAAAAAATTAATTGTGCACTTTTCCTCAACATCAGTAAAATGCCTTCCATTGGCAACTTCGAAGCCAGTGCCCAGATTACTGCGGCCCGGCCCGTGTATAACAGTAACTACGAAACCGTGTTGTTCAATTTTGCCGATCGCGAGTGGGAATTTGAATACATCGAATCTCTGCCCCTTGAATACAACGACAATACGTTTATCAGCAATCTTACTTCCATGCTCGCATTTTATGCCTATGTGGTGCTGGCGATAGATTATGATTCTTTCAGTGATCAGGGTGGTAATGCCTTTATTCAAAAGGCCTTGATTGTTGTTAATAACGCACAACCTGCTAACCGGGCTGGCTGGGCTGCCTTAGGTAACAATAGAAACAGGTATGCTCTGCTTGAAAATCTAAACAATCCACAAATGGTGGAGCTAAGAAAAAACACGTATCGTTACCATCGGCTTGCGCTTGATACGTTTGACAAAACACCTGATCAAAGTCGCGATATTATCCTGGAGGTTTTGAAAAACTTAAAAAAGGTCTGGTTAATCTATCCTAATTCCATTTTTGTGATCACCTTCTTAGATGCCAAGGCCACCGAACTGGTCAATGTTTTCTCGGAAGGAAGTTTGCAGGTGCGGAAAGAAGCGTATGACATACTCACTTCCATCGATCCAAAAAGGAATATTTATCAAAAAATCATTTCCAACTAGCTAGTTTCTAAGACCCTAGTAATTAATTTACAGGTTCATATCAGAGAACCGGATGCTCACTCATCTCACTATAAAGAATTATGCACTTATCAAACAGCTGGAGTTTGTCCCTTCGGCAAAGCTTAATGTAATTACCGGTGAAACGGGGGCTGGTAAATCAATTATGTTGGGCGCCATCGGTTTGTTATTAGGAAACCGGGCTGATAGCAAAACTCTTTGGGATGAAAATGAAAAGTGCGTAACGGAAGGCATCTTTGATATCTCTTCATATTCTCTTAAAGAACTGTTTGAATCCGAAAACCTGGATTTTGAGAATCACACCGTTATCAGACGGGAAATAAGTCCGGCAGGAAAAAGCCGGGCCTTCATCAACGACACTCCTGTTACGCTGGAGGTGATGAGAAAAATTGGTTCGCGGTTAATGGATATTCACTCCCAGCACGAAACGTTGGAACTGGGAACGAAATCTTTTCAACTTAACCTGATAGATTCCTTTGCTTCTAACATTAGGTTACGGGAAACTTATTCGCAACACTGGAAAATTTTTATTGAAGCTCAACAAGCATACACTGAATTAAAAGATGAGTCCGTTGCGCTGAAGAAAGAATCCGATTTCATTTCGTTTCAACTAGATGAACTGGTAAAAGCTGATCTCAAAGAAGGCGAACTTGAGAAACTTGAATCCGATCTTAAGATTCTCGAACATGCTGAAGAGATTAAAACCCAGTTTAACGCCATCATTCAACAATTGGAGAGATCTGATTATTCTGTGAGCTCCGTTTTGTCGGCTGTGCGCAATCAACTACAATCCATTGCTTCTTATTCACCTAACTACAACCATCTGCTTCAACGCCTGGAAAGCGCGCGCATTGAACTGGATGATATTTTGCAAGAGGTTGAACATGCGGAAGAAAAGATTGAATTCGATCCGCTACGCACGGAGGAAATTAAAGATCGGGTTAGCACTCTTTATCAACTCCAGCACAAGCATCGGTTGCAAGACATTGGTCAATTAATTGAACTGCGCGAATCTCTTCAATTAAAAATGGACAAGACCAATAACCTTGACGAACTACTGGCTCAGGCAAAAGCATCACTAACCAAGGCCGAGAATAATCTTACTATAGCCGCTGCCGACCTCAGTAAGTCGCGACAAAAAACATTTATTCCCCTTACCAAACAACTTACTCAACTACTTAAAGAATTAGGAATACCCGATGCTTCCCTCGCGATCGAACATTTAAATGTTGCCCCGGGACCAAAAGGATCAGATTCTATTGAGATACTCTTTAGTGCAAATAAAGGCATACCTCCCCGGCCCCTGGCGCAGGTTGCCTCCGGTGGTGAGTTTTCCAGAGTAATGTTCAGTATCAAATACATTATGGCCGAAAAGGCGGACTTGCCTACCCTTATTTTAGACGAGATTGATAGTGGAGTTTCAGGTGAAATTGCTATTAGGCTCGGGAACCGAATGAAGGAAATTGCGCAACGGCACCAGATTATTGCCATTAGCCACCTACCTCAGATTGCCGCCAAAGCCGATGCGCACTTCTATGTTTTTAAGGATAATTCATCGGCCCGAACAATTACATCCATGCGAAAATTGGCCGATAATGACCGGATTGTAGAAATTGCACAAATGATCGGAGGCGCCAAACCATCGGCTTTGGCCCTTGAAAACGCTCGCGAACTGATGAAGTCTTAGCCGATACTAGCCGAGATGCTTGAAAATATAGAGATAAATTTCTATTTTGGTCATGGATGATTTTAAAACCTTATGGTTTTAGTCTCGTTCAAAATCAAAATTCAAATTAATTTTCTCTTGTATTATGAACATTTTCGTAGCCCGATTGAACTTCAAGACCCGCTCTGAGGAACTACAAGCAGCCTTCGCAAAATTTGGCGAGGTCTCTTCTGCAAAAATTGTTAAGGACCGCGACACGGGTCGGTCAAAAGGTTTTGGCTTTGTTGAAATGCCAAACGATGACCAAGCAAAGCAAGCTATTGCCGCCCTGAATGAAACTGAGTTGGACGGCCGTACCATCGTAGTTAAACCAGCTAACCCTAAAGCTCCTGCAGAAGGACAAGGATAAAAAAAATTAACTTCATAAAAGATAGCGAGGCCATCCGTCTCGCTATTTTTATTTCCGATAAAACAATGCTTGTAATACCTTCTGTGAATCTTTACTTTGATGACCTATTCACATTTTTATAATCCATGGAAGAAAGTCACAGCTCAGGTTCAGTTTCCATTAAACGGTTTGGTTTTTTAGCTGGGCCAATTTCATTTCTGCTCATTCTTCTTTTGGTGGACTCCGATTTCATTTCACCCGGAGCCTATAAAGTACTTGCTGTTGCCACGTGGATGATCATTTGGTGGATTACCGAAGCAGCCCCGGTTCCTATTGCCGCGCTGCTACCTTTAATCCTTTTCCCCTTTCTTGGGGTTATGAAAATGAGTGAAGCCGCTGCTCCTTACGCTAATCCAATCATCTTTCTATTCATGGGTGGATTTATGATTGCTCTGGGTCTAGAGAAGCACCGGTTGCATGAACGCATTGCATTGAATCTTATTAAGATTACGGGCACTTCCGGCAACGGAATCATTCTGGGATTTCTGATTGCAACCGGTTTTATCAGCATGTGGATCAGTAATACTGCTACAGCCATGATGATGTTGCCCATTGCCATTTCCGTGATCAACTTACTCAGCACTGAAAGAAACAATACACCCGAAACGACCTCGGTGGGCGAGCGTAATTTCGGCATCGGACTCATGCTTGTGATCGCCTATGCAGCCAACATAGGCGGAATCGCAACGATTATTGGCACACCCCCTAACGTTGTTTTTGTAGGATTGCTCGATCAATTCTATCATCAGAAAATGGAATTTGGAAAATGGATGTTGGTGGGCCTACCATTAAGCCTCTTGTTGCTTGCAACATGCTACCTTTTTATTACCCGATTGCTTTTTCCCAATCGACTTGAAAAAATCTATGGTGCCGATACTCTTATAAAAAATAAATTGGCTGAACTGGGTTCCATCCGTCATGAAGAAAAACTTGTAATGGCTATTTTTTCTCTTACCTGTTCGCTCTGGATCTTCCAACAACCGCTCAATCTTTTATTTGGCAAAGAAATTCTGAATGATACCAACATAGCGATGGGGGGTGGATCTTTAATGTTTATAGTACCCAGTAGTTTAAAAGAATTTAAGTTCCTGCTTCATTGGCGTGATACAGAAAAGCTTGCCTGGGGAATCCTGATTCTCTTTGGCGGAGGCCTGTGCCTGGCACAGGGGTTGTCGAATGCCGGAATCATTCAGGCAGTGGGTGCGCGAATTGCCGAACAAAGTACGTCTGTTAACTGGCTTTTGTTTGGGCTAATTACCGCTTCCGTGTTTATTACTGAACTCATGAGCAACGTAGCTTTGGTTCAGATTTTCATACCAGTTGTTTTTGGAATTGCCGTAAATCTTGGATTGGACCCGATATTATTGGGCATGCCTGTAACTCTGGGTGCAAGCATGGCATTTATGTTTCCGGTTGCTACACCTCCCAATGCAATTGTATTTTCCAGTGGTCATATGAAAGTGAAGGATATGATGCGCGCAGGCATTGTAATGAACATTATTTCAGTAACCATCATCTACCTGGCTGCAAAGACCCTCATTCCCTGGATCTATTAAAAAAAAAGGAGTCTCAGAATATTAAGACTCCTTTTTATGATAACCAATAAAAGCTACTTCTTCTCACTCTTTGATTGCCTTTCTTCAATCAGGTAGGCAAGCCCCAACCCTAATCCACCAAAGATGAGGATCATAGAGAAATAAGCTACTTCTTCCATATCAAAAGCACGATCGAGCCAATAACCCATCAGCAGACCCAACCCTGCTCCCATCAATAGCAATGCTGCGCGCAAAGCACCTGAAGTTGATCGTTCTCGCTTAAAGAGATCGGGGCTTAGTCCTTTTTCGATAATGGCCATCCGTTCGATGCTATCAAACTTGCGGATATACACTACCATCACAAATGCGCCCAGGGATATTATTATTGGCAACATAATACCCAGTGCCGGGATGATTATTGAGTCTTCGTTCATAATTGTAATTGTTAATTTGCCACTATGACGCAGCCATTCTCTAGCCGGTTACAGGTAGCGTAAAATAATTTGTAACAGAGTCATCCGCCTTGTTTAAGGCGTCAGACCGCTTAAAGCGGTCAGACGCCTCGAATAATATTAACAGAAGTAATATGTAACTTCGATATCAAATTAAGCGTCCAAAGGCCGTGATCACAACGGAAGAGGAATACATACTCATTAACAGGATTTTAGCGGGTGAAAAGCAGCTTTATGCCACCCTGGTGGATAAGTATAAAAGTTATGCCTATACGATCGCTATGAAAATTCTGGAAAACAGGTCGGATGCTGAAGAAGCTGCTCAGGATGGTTTCATTAAAGCCTTTCATTACCTGAAGAGTTTTAACCGGCAGGCCAAGTTCAGCACGTGGCTGTACCGGATTGTGTTTAATACAGCCATCAGCTACAAGCGCAAGGTAAAGCCGGCTTTTCAAAGCATCGAAACCAGTATCATTGAGTATTCGGAGCGGGCCGATCATCAAACTGAACAAGACGATAAAAAAATATTTATCGTTAAAGCCATGAATCGGTTGAATGAGGCCGACCGACTGGCCATACAATTATTCTACATAAAGGAGTTTAACATGGAAGAAGTGGCGGAAATGATGGGGCAAAATATCAATACCATCAAAGTGCGCATACACCGGGCGCGGCTACGGCTGGCCGATGAATTAAAAGGGTTATTAAAACAAGAAGCATTAACTTTATAGGGATATGAATAAATTATCACCTGCCAAAGAAGAGGAACTCCTGCGCTACCTGGATGGCGAATTGGAAACTTCCCATAAAATAAAACTGGAAGCCGAACTTCAAGGTGCCGCTGATCTGAAAGAACGACTAGAAGAGTTGCGCGTAATCCGGTCATTTCTTACTAGCAAGGCAACCTTAGAAACTCCGCCCAAAACGTTTACTCAAAAAGTAATGGCAGGCCTGGATACTCAACCTGTTAAATCAGTATTCTCACCCCGCAAGGGATTGTTGTTACTCATGGGTGTTATCATTGCTTCGGTGCTGGCCCTGATGTTATTATCCAATGGTGTGTTTGATCAGACCAATACATCCTTACTGGTAGATACCACTCCGATTAAAAACAAGTGGATTCAGGAAACAACATTCTCTATTCCTTTCAATGGAAAAATTCTGGTGAATGGAATTATCTTTTTAAACCTGGCGCTCGCGCTGGTTTTATTAGACCGCACCGTACTGCGGCCGTTGTTTCAAAAGCGGTCTTCCGTAGGGTACTGAAATTTACTCCTTCCTGGTCCATTGGTTCGTATCCACACGAA
>DAOOCD010000110.1:0-11239 GCA_035408225.1 Cyclobacteriaceae bacterium
CCGCCATAAGCAGAAAATGTGTTGATTTTTGTGGGATCCATCGGCCGATTAAAAAATACAATCTTCCCCTGCACGCCCTTAGTTCCCAATGATTTCAATTCATCAAAACTCTTTACCTCAACCACGCTAGCCGCAATGCCTGATGGTCCGGTGCCAACAGATCCACCCAGAGAACAAACATTGACTTCCACCGTTCCCATTTTCTTAGAGTTAATGCGGCCAATCTCCTTCATGCCCCGTACCCAATGCGGAACCATTACCGGTTGTAACCACACCGAATCGAAACCGAAATCTTCCATCCTATGACGGCTCCATTCAACCGAAGCAGCCGCACCGGGTGAGCCAGAAAGCCGGGGGCCGATGTTCACTGAAAGGTCATAAAGCATCTCATACGATTTGCCCTTACTCAAAGCCTCATCAAATAGTTGTTTAATGGTACCTTCATCGGATGATTGCGCGAATGCCGTTAGGTTGACACCCAGGAAAATTAAAAAGCAAATTGATTTTATCATGGTTTTATAACGTTAGCTGATTTTAATAGATACATATGGTGATCGGGATCTTTGTCATTAAGTGCCAGAATTCCTTCCATCCAGATGGCCTGAGAAGTAAACTTTACTTTTTCTTTCGATTCAACTTCCATAATCGTTTCCGGACCGGCCGCTCCACAGAAATAACAAACATTAAAAGGTAAAGAAGAAAACATAAACTTGCTCTCATCCCCCACTTCACCTACCGGAATAACAAAGCCTTTTACCCTAATCTTCTTTCCATTCCAGGTTTTTAAATGATTGCTGAATATGGGCACCTCCATTTCATACCCATTTACTTTTTCCTTTTTAAACCCTACCTCAGCCAATACATGCCAGAAATTTTTATCCTGAGTGTAACTGTCAGCATCAAGAGTTAAGAAAAAAACCAGCGCAACCGAAAGGATCATGACGTTCAAATAAGCACTAATTGTTGAACTGAAAAAACTACTTTATGCGAGTCTTAGGCCAACCCAATCTGTCGTGTCTTTTAAACCTATAAAATATTCATTCAAACGTTTGAAAAGCAGTTATTTACATTCGAACTTCGTAAAAAAATAATCATGGCCTTTCTTTTTGATTCATTTGATGGCTGGAGATCCTACTGCGCGAACAACAAGTTAAGTGTTGTTCAAGCGGTGTTGGATTACGAAAAAGAACAAAAAGGAAGAACTGAGCTTCAAATCTGGGAAGGCCTTGGTAAGGCATGGGTGGTAATGAAAGATGCCGTGCATACCGGCCTTGAAGAAGACATGACATCGCGTTCAGGCATGATCAACAATGGAGCAAAAAAAGTATATCGCTACCCCACACCAGTTCTTTCCAAAGAGTTTCAAAATCTGATTTCGCGGGCGCTGGCTGCCAAAGAAGTGAACTCATGCATGGGTCGTATTGTGGCTGCACCGACTGCAGGAGCCTCGGGCATTATGCCTGGCGTTTTAGTCACGCTCCAGGAAATTCATAAAATAGATGACAAGAAAATTTTAGAAGCTATGCTGTTGGCTGCCGGCATTGCTCTGATTATGGAACAAAAGGCAAGCATTGCCGGAGCCGTTGGAGGTTGCCAGGCAGAAACCGGAACCGCAGCAGCGATGGGCGCTGGCGCCATTGTCTATTGCCTTGGTGGTGATATCGATCAGATCTTTAATGCGGTAGCGATTACGGTGCAATGCATGTTGGGATTGGTTTGTGATCCGGTAGCAGGATTGGTTGAAGTTCCTTGCGTTGTGCGAAATGCAAGTGCTGCCGCCATAGCAAATAGTTCAGCACAAATTGCTTTGGCTAAGGTGAGCAGTGTTATTCCTGTCGATGAAGTAATTGAAGCCATGGGTGAGATTGGTGCCAGCATGGAAACCCGGTATAAAGAAACTGCGCTCGGTGGATTAGCAGCAACAAAAACCGGGCAAGCCATCGCTAAAAAAGTTTTAATAAGAGATATCGAAATTTTGCCCGATGAAGAGGTGAAGTAATCACTATTTATACTGGCTGCACCTTATTAACAAAATTCATCACCGCATCGTATCCAAAATAAACGGCAAAGGTCAGAATCACGGACCACACACAGGCGCTGATCAGCATGTAAAAAATTATTTTCTCGCGGTTCGGACTTATGCCCACGGCTAACAACGTGCCTCCAATCGGAGTAAGAATGATGGGTGTAAAAAACGCAACACCGGCAAGTCCGTACTTTCTAAAAAATTCCGACCTCTTTTTTGGAGTTTCATCGTTAGGTCCCTTCTTTTTAGAAGTCCAACGAGAGATTATTTTTCGAATGTATTCACCAAAGTAAGTAAACGCAATTACCACGGTCATCATTCCGGCAGCGGTTACAACCATGGTGGTGATTAAATGCAATCCGGCTGCCTTCCCTCCAATCGGACCGAAGATAAACTTGATCATGCTCGACACATACACAGAAAGTGCCTTTAAGATCTCAGCCCACATATCAATTCAAGATTTGAAATTCAACATGGATCTGGTTTTCAATTCTGAATTTTACAACTTCTCTCCATAACTCAAATCTCCTGCATCCCCCAGGCCTGGTACAATATAAAACCTACTGTCCAGTTTTTCATCTATCGAAAAAGTCCAGATCGTAAAAGGTAATCTCAAATTTTCGTTTATGTACTCAATCCCTTCCGGAGATGCAATCAGGCAAGCGATATGCAGGTGCTTAGGCTTTCCATGAGTTAACAACTCGTTCACCGATCGGATAAATGACTTACCGGTTGCCAGCATTGGGTCAACCAGGATTACTTCCCTGCCATCCAAACCCGGGGCTGCGAGGTAGTCGAGATTAATTTTAATCTCTTCAGCATTCTCTTTGCGATAAGCGCCAATGAACCCTGCGTCTGCATCATCAAAATAATTAAGAAAGCCTTGAAAATAAGGAAGACCTGCCCGCAAGACGGTGATTAACACCGGTTGCGATTTTAACTGATTGATTATTGTGGTTTTAAGTGGCGTCTCAAAGGAACGCGGCTCATACTTAAGCTTCTTTGAAATTTCATAAGCCATAATTTCACCCAGCCGCTCCATATTCGCTCGAAAACGCATCCGATCTGCCTGGATCTCCTGGTCGCGCACCTGAGCCAAAAATTGATTGGCAATTGAATTGTTACTACCCAGATTGATCAGATTCATGAATATATTTTCTAATTACCGCAAGGCTTAACCATACCATTCTATTACTTTGTAATCCGGGCTTGATAAAGTCAGTTGAACTAAGTCTCTCCAAAATTTACACTAAAGTTGCAGAATATGGTGACTAAGAAGAATAAAAAATCCGCAAAATTAAAAACCAAAGAATTGGACCAGGAACTACTGAAGCAACTTTGCGAAATTCATGCTCCCTCAGGGGCCGAAGTTCCCTTAAAGGACTTTCTATTGAACTATGTCAAAAAAGAAAAGAAAAACTGGAAGCATAATCCTCAAATCATTCAGGGCGAACAATTTCAGGACTGTTTGATTTTAAAATTCGGCAAACCGCGGACAGCCATTTTAGCCCATATGGATTCGGTTGGCTTTACAGTCCGCTATTTCAATCAACTACTTTCAATTGGAAGTCCGGATGCAGAAATGGGAACCCGCTTGGTAGGAAAAGATTCTAAAGGTCCAATAGAGTGTGAGTTGGAATTTGACAAAGAGAATCACGCCTTCTACAAATTTGGCAGGCCAATTGACCGCGGCACGACTTTGACTTATAAAATCAATTTCAGGGAAACGAAAGAGTTTATTGAATCGGCCTACCTGGATAACCGGTTGGGTATTTATAGTGCTTTAAAAGTAGCTGAAGAATTAAAAGACGGATTGATCATTTTTACTTGTTGGGAGGAGCATGGTGGTGGTACTGTTGGCTTTCTTGCCGATTATATTTACAAAAAATGGAAGGTGCGTCAGGCTTTGATTTCAGATATCACCTGGGTATCGGATGGTGTGGATCATGGTAAAGGAGTAGCTATCTCTTTGCGCGATCGCAATCTTCCTCGCAAAAGCTTTGTGGATAAGATCCGCAGTATTGCGGAAAAGTATGGGATTGATCATCAACTGGAGGTGGAAGGCATGGGTTCCAGCGATGGTGGCGAATTGCAACGCAGTCCGGTTCCGTTCGATTGGTGCTTTGTTGGTGCCCCCGAACAACACGCCCATACACCGCATGAAAAAGTGCATAAGCATGATATCAAAACAATGATTGATCTTTATACTTGTTTAATGAAAGAATTATAATCCCAATAAGTCATGACTACCAATCGCAGAAATTTCATCAAAACCACAGCAGTAGCTGGTATTGGCCTTACTATACTTCCATCCCATGTTGCCTTTCCAAAAGACAGTGTTGCTAAAGTACGGCTTGGATTCATCGGTGTGGGTTTCCGTGGGCAAAGTCATTTGGAGCTTGCCCTCAAACGCAGCGATGTAGAAGTGGTGGCACTCTGCGATATTCAACAATCCATGATGGATATGAGTTTGCAAATGGTGAGCAAAGCCAATAAGCCAAAACCTACAGTTATTATGGACGGACCATGGGGCTATCGTAAATTATTGGAATCAAAAGACATTGATGCTGTTATTATTTCAACCCCCTGGGAATGGCATTCGGTTATGTGTTTAGATTCTATGAACGCCAAAAAATATGTGGGCTGTGAAGTAAATGTAGGGATGACGGTAGAAGAATGTTGGGCGTTAGTACATACTTCAGAACGCACCGGCATGCCGTTGATGATGCTTGAAAATGTTTGTTACAGACGTGATGTGATGGCGGTTATGAACATGGTACGTCAAAATATTTTTGGTGAATTAGTTCATCTGCAAGGTGGTTATCAGCATGATCTTCGTGGTGTTAAGTTTAACGATGGCAAAACAGACCCAGGTGTTGGTGCCGAATTTGGTGCAAAGGGATTCTCCGAAGCTCAATGGCGTACTCAACATTCTATTAACCGCAATGGAGAACTCTATCCCACCCATGGTGTAGGGCCAGTGGCCATGATGATTGACATTAACCGGGGCAATCGATTTACTGAATTAGTTTCCTACTCCTCTAAATCAAGAGGGTTGCATGATTACATAGTAAAAACCGGTGGCGAAAATCATCCCAACGCAAAAATAAATTTTAAATTGGGCGATGTGGTAACCACGATGATCCGTACCGCGAATGAGGAAACTATTTTATTGCAACATGATACTAATTTACCCAGACCTTATTCACTCGGATTCCGGGTACAAGGCACCAAAGGAATTTGGATGGATGTAAATAAATCCATTTATATCGAAGGACAGAGTAAAAAAGCCCATCAATGGGAAGATGCCAAAGAATGGCTTGATAAATACGATCACCCGCTCTGGAAAAAATATGGTAACGATGCAAGCGGTGCAGGGCATGGTGGCATGGATTGGTTTGTATTAAACGCCTTTGTAGAAGCCGTAAAACGTAAAATCAATACTCCACAAGATGTTTATGATGCTGTTTCATGGAGTGCCATTACACCGTTGTCCGAAAGTTCAATTTTATTAGGTGGCGAAAGTGTAGAGTTTCCAGACTTTACGCAAGGCAAATGGATGTACCGGAAGAATGATTTTGCTTTGGGTGATGATTATTAACACATGATCCTCATTTTAAGTGAGTGAAATTTCATTCATTTTATTGTGGTACAATTGGAGGGCGTTTCGGTTTCCCAATACAGAATTGTTTTATATTGTCGGCTGCGCCATTGCGCTTTGGTTGATAATTCAAGGGGTAGATCTCATAAGTATGCTATTGAGAAAAAACAAAAAGGATAAATAGTTTATCGGTAGTTCTCTCATTTGACCTTATTTAAAACCTGACAAAAAATTCCGCAATCGGTTTAACTAGCCCAGAATACCGATAACCTTACACCTGCCAAACTTTCGGTGTTGCCTTACGTTATCTTTGCAACAACAATTTTTATTATGAACGAAATTCAAATTCTTGGGTTAGCAGCTGGGTCGTGTACCACGATTGCTTTTTTGCCACAAGTAATTAAAACCTGGAAAAGTGGCTCAGCCAAAGATCTTTCATTGGGCATGTTTTCCTTTTTCTGTTTTGGTGTCTTATTGTGGCTCATTTACGGTATTATCATCCGCGATGTTCCCGTAATTGTCGCTAACATGCTTACCCTTGTGCTGGCGTCATCACTTCTATTCTTCAAACTGAGATTCAAAGAATAGGCATTTAGAATCTTACTACTTGCGAGGCGGTTTATTGTGCCACCAGGTTGCTAACGAAGATCCTGTGATATTCATCAAAGGACCGAAGATGGCAGGTGCTAATCCCACCGTTGCAACTTTACCCATTTGCAAAGCAAGACCTGAAGCGAGTCCGGAATTCTGGAGCCCGACTTCAAGTGCAATGGTACGGCATGATTTCTCATCCATCCTCAAAATTTTACTTACTCCATAGCCTAAACCATATCCGGACAGGTTGTGAATCAGACAAGCCACTGCCAACAAGGGGCCCATAATAAGGAGGTTTTCTCTGCCTGCTGCTGTAATGATAGTAATAATAACAGCGATTGAAACCATCGACAAAACCGGTAATACTTTAAAAAGTCCGGGTAAGCGTTTGCTCAAAAAATGGTGCAGGATAAGACCAGCACCAATTGGTACAATTACAATTTTTGTAATATCAAACATCATAGAAACAAAATCTACGGGTACGTATTCACCGGCCAACAGTTGCATTAGCAGGGGTGTCATAAGCGGAGCCATCAATGTTGCAATGGCAGTAAGAGTAACGGAAAGCGCTACGTTTGCATTAGCGATGTAAGACATTACGTTAGATGCCAGACCACTGGGAACTGAGCCAACCAGAATCAAACCGGCAGCGATCTCCGGTGGAAATCAAAATGCGTGAGCCAGGGCATAACCTATCACAGGCATTATTGTGAACTGACAAATAATGCCAACGACTACTCCTTTTGGCATTCGAATCACTCCTGCAAAATCACTAAGTCCCATTGTGCTGCCAACTCCAAACATGATCAGCTGTAACAATGGAATGATTAAGGTTTTGAAAGAAAAATCGCCAATGCCCATAAATAATTCAGGATAATACAATGAAAATGTTACTGCCGTGAAGATCCATACCGTGAAGGCGAATCCTTTAGTTGCGGGCATGCTGCCTAGCATTATAGCAATCAAGCCAAGTCCCATAATTAAAAAAACTCCAGCCGCTGATGGCCCAAGTCGAATCCATTGAATTACTCCTGTAAGCAGTAAAACAAGCCCGCTGAGAAGGAAGTATTTACTCAATCTCTTCATGAAATAAATTTAAGTTTTGAATTTCTTAAATTAACGATGATTTACCACCTAAGCCATTAAAA
This sequence comes from Cyclobacteriaceae bacterium, assembly GCA_035408225.1. Classification (GTDB taxonomy): domain Bacteria; phylum Bacteroidota; class Bacteroidia; order Cytophagales; family Cyclobacteriaceae; genus ELB16-189. Next base: position 7,370 of record DAOOCD010000110.1, read on the forward strand.
CTATGAAACTCTTCGCCATCATTTTCCTATCAATAGGGTTATTGTTTGTTTTTATAGGACTCGGTTGGGGTTCTTTCCTTGTAAGTGGACCGGAAGCAAGTGGGTTTTCTGAAGAATGGATCGGACCGCTGGTATTTGCCGGAATGGGATTAGTATTCGCTTCTATTGGTGGAGGAATTCTATATTTTCAAGCTAAGCAAAAAGCCAAGCGCGAATTACTCATGCGCACCGGAAAGAAAGTTCGGGCCGCGATAAGCGATGCGTATTATAACACATCCATCAGCATGAATAACAGACATCCACAAATCATTGAATGTGTGGCTGAAGTATCCGGACGAAAGCAAACTTTCAAAAGCCATAACATCTGGAGCCAGAAACAATTCAGTCCGGGACAGGAAATTAGTGTGTATGTTGACTCGCGGGATGCAACAAACTATTGGGTTGAGGTAGGTGAGTGATATCAATTAAGTCATCAATCGCCATAGTAACTAATTGAAAAAGATTCATTGAGTAAATCCATTCCGTATGAAACTCAAATACCCGATCAACCTGCATAAAGGAAGTACTGCCATCTTTGTGGTAGGATTAATGTTTTACTATCAGAATTTTTCAATTGGCCCCTGGGTATACCTCGCCCTTGATGGCAGCTACGGTTTTCTTTGGTTATTAAAAGATCGCATGTTTCCTGACAAACAATGGGAACAACTTGTTTCTGTTCCCTACGGAATCTTTGTGTTCCTTGTTTTGGGACTTTACTGGATAGCCCCCTGGCTGTTGATCAGTCAGCTGATTGAACCGAGTGCAGCGATTATTGCAGCTGCGGTTGTACTTAATATGTTTGGAGTCATGCTTCATTATGGCAGTGATGCTCAAAAATATTTCACCTTAAAATACAAACCCGGTTTAATTACCAAAGGATTCTTTGCCCGTTGTCGCAACACAAACTACCTAGGCGAACTTCTGATTTATTCTGGCTTTGGTTTACTAACCGTGAGTTGGATAGGATTCATTGGCATTACGGCTTTTTTTATTGGAGCGTTCATTCCCAATATGATTAAGAAAGATAAATCGCTGTCGCGCTATCCTGATTTCGAGAACTATAAAAAGCAATCGGGGTTACTCTTTCCAAACCTCTAAAGACTTTTATGAGCATTATTTAGCCAAAGCCGCAACAATCTCGAGGGCTTTATCAATCTCAGCTTCGCTATTAAAAATATGTGTGCAATGTCTAACCCCAAATTCAGGGCCTGAAGCTCGTGGGCGCATCCGTCCTCGGGTCCAGTATTCTTCCTGTAGTTGAGATCCGGTCATTCCCTGTACATTATAAACTGTGATGCCGGCACACATGGCTTCTTCCTCAGGTGAATAAATTTTTACTTTATTGATTTTGCGCAAGCCGCTACGCAATCGCAATCCTAAAAATTTAATCCGGTCGTACACTTTTTGTGGGCCGATTTCATTATGAAAATCCAATGAAGCCTCAAGGCCTTTCAATACCGGGAAGTTTCCCGTTCCACGCTGCGTAAACCTGAACCCTTCATCCTCATGATTATCCCATCGCCCACTTGCAATGGTTGTCCATACATCTTTCATCCGATCTGATTTCACGTAGAGAAATCCGGTACCAGCCGGTGCCCCCATCCACTTATGAAAGCAGCCTGCATAAGCATCACAATCAATATCACGTACATCAATAGCAATTTGACCAACTGTTTGTGCGCCATCCAGTAACGTAAAGATGCCGCGTCTTCTCGCTTCCGCACATAATTCTTTAACCGGAAGGATAGCTCCACTACCGGAAATCATGTGCGAAACCATAAGGACTTTTGTTTTCGGAGTAAACGCTTTCACAATTACATCATATACTTCTTGCGAGTTCTTTGCTGGTTTAGGAATTGCAACAGTTTTAAATACAGTTCCGTATCGCTTTTCTTTCAATAAGAATCCACTTTGTCCACCCGAGTGTTCCTGGTTCGTTGTTAGAATTTCATCTCCGGGTTGAAGTGTAAGGCCATTGGCGATATAACTCATTCCATTGGTAACATTATCTGTCATCGCAATCTCAATGGGATTAGCATGAATGAGAGCAGCTACTTTTGTGCGAATGCCCATTAAATTGTTGTACCCGCTGATGAACTCCTCTTTATTATCATCCTTGTAAGCCCAGTCAGCCACATGCTCGCCAATGTACCGCAGGTGCTCCGTCATTTTATCGACCACTACGCGTGGCATTGCTCCCACAGTCCCCGGATTAAAAAATACACTGTCTTTCGAGAGCATAAACTGATCCCGGATTTTTTTCCAGTACTGCGGATCTTCCGCTTTAGGCATTATTGTATTTTCAGCGTGTGCCTGAATCGCCAATGAGGGAATTGCCAAGGCGGTTAAGCCAATAGATTTAAGTGCGTTTCTGCGAGATGTCATAAGTTACAATGCTTAATTTTCAAAGTGCATTCTCTATTTTAAATACCCACGCATACTGACTTGGATTATTAGCAGGAGTTACATTTGGAGGGGCGATTGAAATAACGTTTCCGGATTTTGAATAATTTATTTTGCCTTTAAAACCCAGTAAGGAAACTGTGCCTGGTTGCCTGGCCGTTTTAATAATCAATTTATTGGTTGGGTACTCCGTGCATAATACATAAATGTCAGCTCCCTTCTGAGTAAAGAATACGGTGGTTTCTTTTGTAACCTCAGGAGCTCCTTTCCACGCACGTGTATCATAAATTGCTTCTCCGTTGACTTGTAGCCATTCACCCAAATCGTATAGCCGCTGCTGCATAATTACCGGAATGCGCCCATCGGCTGTTGGTCCAATGTTTAAAAGCAGATTTCCACCACGGGCCACCTTATCAATCAAAATTCTTATTAACTCTTTTGATGTTGAATAGTCTTTGAGGTTCTCATTTCGATTATACCCAAAAGATCCACCAATGCCCCGACATTCTTCCCAAGGATGATCCATCTTCATGCCTTGCGAATTACTATCGTGAACCAAATCATACTCTGTTGTATAAATTCCTCCATGTTTACTTCGGGTCTCTTTTCCCCACCGATCATTCACGACCACATTTTCCCGTACGGGGGATTCATTATAAAGCCAACTTAAAAACTCAGTACTCTTCCACGTTTCACTTGGGTGATCCCATTCGCCATCTGTCCATAGAATATCTGGCTTATACCGTGTTACTAAATCCTTCATCTGTGGAATCATGTGATCAACCACATATTTATTTACATCACTTTTATACAATGGATTGAACCATTCATACAATGAGTAATAATAGCCCATCCTTAGTCCCTCTGCTCTTACAGACTTAATTAGATCGCCCGCCAGATCGCGGTGCGGACCCACATCGACCGAGTTCCAATTCCAAGCCTGGGCGCTGGGCCATAAGGTAAACCCCTCATGATGTTTAGAGGTGAGTACAACATACTTTGCCCCGGATTGCTTGAATATATCAGCCCACTGATCTGGATTAAACATTTCGCAATTGAAATCCTTAACAAAGGAGCTGTACTTAAAATCGCTTCCATAAACACGGTTATGAAAATCGTTGAAGTTCTTATAAACCGGAGAACCTGGATTGGTCAATTTATTCCAATACCATTCAGCATATTTATCATAAACCGAAGCATCGGTGGGGCCCCATGCAGGGACAGAGAATAAACCCCAGTGAATAAATATTCCAAACTTAGCATCTTCAAACCAGGATGGTGTTGGGCGACTGTCAATGGATTCCCACGTAGCAGTATATTGCTTTTGAGCCATGACTCCCTGAAACGTTAAGAGTATGAAAAGCAAAATTTTGAAGAAACTAACAGCTTTACCCGGCATAAGTAGTTTGTTTGAATTGAAATTAAGAA
>DAOOCD010000111.1:0-11237 GCA_035408225.1 Cyclobacteriaceae bacterium
CAGAACTCTTTGCTTTAAGATGAGGCTGAAGAGTTTTTAGCAATGGTAAATACTCATCGGTTGTTAATGCATACTTATCTCCTGATAAAAATATTCGAACTTTTACAGTTTCTGTATTCTCTCCTCTATTTCTTTCATCAAGCGCATTCTGTATTCCTTCCCTGACCACCGCAGTTGATATATTATCTATATCTCTTGTTGTAAAGAATTCCCCCTGAATCGGATCAACATCCATATCATCGCGAGAATTAGGTTTAAAGCGCCATTCGATCATATTGTAATGGATTTAACTTCTAATAATTACCGTTGCTTAACTATCACGTGCTTAATAAAGTCTTCAAGGGTTAATATCTTACTTCGAAATTCTTTTGGAAAACTTGTTAAATATGGCTTTGGAACGACTAAACACACATTATACTTATACATTTCGCCAAGTTGATTATTTGAAATCCCTTGTTGTAAAGTAAAAAGATGTTTGGTTTTTATTCTGTCCGCTTCATTAAGTATTTGTCGCCAGCGATCCTTGCAAGTTGTTTTTGAAGCCAGAATTATTAATTTATTTTCATCGAATGATGGATTCAAATATTCGTTTACCCCGGGAAATAAAAAATCCGGTTTCTTTTTATCTTCGGTGACTGACTGTGCATCAAAATTCAATTTAAATGTCTTAAATATCTCAGCTAAATGATGTTCTAAGGATTTGCCAGCCCTACTCTTCCTTCTATTTAAAATCGTATTTGCTGTTCCAACAAGTTCTTCTACTGTTTTAAATGGAGATTGAATTCTTTTAGAATAACGATCATTTTCGATTGTCTTAAACAATTGGAATTCCGCATCCAACCATTGCAACATTTCTCTGTCAGGATTCTCTTTAATTATTTTTTCAGTTATTAAAAATGCATTATTGTAACAATTACGCGAGTTGGTTGCAAGCTCATAAGTCGTGGGGAAGTCAATCTTGAGTGATTTAAGAAAAGTAATAAAACACTGATACAATCTATCTTCTGAAGAAGTTTCAAAAGTTTTAGAAATTATTCCACCTGTATTATTTGAAGATATATTGAAAGCTGCAAACAAATCATCGATGTCTTCATCAGTTTGCAAAACAAAAGCTTCGTAGTAACTATCAGACTTTTTACTAATCACTAAAAGGTCTCCAATATTTTCATCATTAAGAAAAGGGAATCCTTTACCGAATCTTGTTAAGCGATATTCATTTCTTGTTTTAGTTCCATAATAAATGAATCTACTTGCCGTTTCAAAATCATCTTGCCACTTAATTGTTATGAACTTATCTTTATTTGATCCTTTTTCGCCTTCTTTATCAAAGAATAGCGACCAGGCATTTTTTGGAATATGAAATCCTGCTTGGTGAGCACCTGTTGATCCCGTATCGTTTGCAGTTATGTACTTAGTAAAAGAAAGCTCAGAGTTCTGCACCGATGAAATTACTTTCTCTAAGATTGACATGATTTTATCTTCTTTTCTTATCTAATGTATAAACTATACTCTCCCCAATGGCCCGGATCAATGGCATGACAACGGAATTTCCAAACTGTTTATATCCCTGATTCATAGAAACGGCATCCACAATAAATTTATCTGGATAACCTTGAAGTCTTGCTGATTCACGAACAGATAATCTTCTTGGATTCCTGCCGTTTTGTGGGATTAATATTTCAGATCCATCTTTATAATAACGCGCACTCATTGTCCTTGTAATTCCATTTAAGTCTACAAGGCCAAATCCAAATCCATTACCTTTCTCTTTATGTTTTTGTGAATAGTCTTGAAGATATTTCCATAGATGATCGGTGAGCGTATACTTTGGATCAACCTTTTTTTCGAGTATATCCTTTATTTTTTTGGTTGGCTCTGGAAGAACTGGAAATTGAAATTCTTCCTTGTTATGAAAGACATTGATATCAAAACCAACCATAAAGGTCCGCTGTCGATTTTGAGGAACGAAGTGCTTGCCATTTAGGACTTTAAAATGGAAAGAATATCCAAGGTCACGCATAGTCTTTTCAATCACTTTGAAAGTATTTCCCTTATCATGCGAAACAAGATTTTTTACATTCTCTAAAAAGAAAGCTTTCGGACGGTGAGCCTCGAGTATCTCGGCTATATGAAAGAATAAGTTACCTTGTTTTTCATCTTCAAAACCATGTTTCCTGCCAAGACTATTTTTTTTGCTTACTCCAGCGATTGAAAATGGTTGACATGGAAATCCACCACACAAGAGATCAAACTTTTTAGGAATCCATTCCTTTGTTTCAGGCTTTGTTATATCCCCAAAAGGGATTTCACCAAAATTTGCGTAGTAAGTTCTCTGAGCCATTTTATCCCACTCTGAAGAAAATACGCACTCACCGCCAAGATTTTGCAGTGCAAGTCTGAAGCCCCCAACACCTGCGAATAAATCAATAAAAGTAAACTTTGGATTTTCTGGTTTAGGGAATGGAATAACATCCTTAAAACCAATCATCTGTTGTAGTGCTTCCTCCTTAAGATTATGAAGGGATCCTTCATCCAAGAAATCTTCAAGCAAGTCTGTTGCGTATTCGTAAGCTTGCTTTTTGAGTTTTTTATTATTTGATCTAACAAAATGACTAATTACTGCTGATCGATAATTATCAGGCCCAAACAAGGAGACTTTCCAAATTTTGTCCGAAACGGCATGGATTTTAGAACTCAATAACGCGGCATCCTCTATTTTTTTCATTTACCCCTCTTTTTGCCGTTGAATAATTCTGTATTGAAGAAATCCTTGAAGTTTGATTCAAGTCCGTTGCATATGATTTTTGTTAGCGTATCTACTGAAGCATTGCGCTTTCCGTTTTCAACATGATTCATGAATGTCCGATCTACATCGGCTTTCCACGCAACTTCTTCCTGTGTTAGATTTTTATCGGTTCGTAGCTCCTTGATTCGAAGTCCGATTTTGGCTTTGATATCCATGAGACAATAGTATCTCATGTGACTTAAAGTACATTTGCTTTTAAGTCACGTATTTAAATCAAAGCCTAAGCGATTGGTTATTTTAAAAGCTTAGAGTAGGTCTTTTCAAGAGCGATCTTAATTGTAGCGGGCTTCAACTCACACTCCCAGAGTATTATGATTTTCCAATGATCCTTTTTAAGAAGCGCAATAGCTTTTTGATCGTTGGCTTTGTTAGTGTTAATCTTGTTCAGCCACCAATCAGTTCTGGTCTTTGGCACCACAAAGTATTTGCATCCTTCATGCCCATGCCAGAAACAGCCGTGAACAAAGATTACGGTTTTGTATCTGGGTAAGACAATGTCGGGTTTTCCGGGAAGAGTTTTAACGTGCAGTCTGTAACGAAAGCCTTTAGAGAAGAGAAATTTTCGAACCAACATCTCTGGCTTGGTGTCTTTGCCTTTGATCTGGCTCATGTTATAACTCCTCACTTCCGGTTCGTGCACATCCATGGTTAAAGATACTCACTCCGCGTGAGGGATAGAAGCGGAAATCCTTTTTGCAGACTTGATCTCTATAATTATGGGGAGTGCGAAGAGCAAAAAGATTGTAGCGGATAGCCCGGCCCCGATGGCAAGTGTGTAGGCATGCGCGCATCGGGGACACGCCCAAGGAATTGAAAATGATAATTACAGATTTAACCAGTAGGTAAACTTAAACACCAGTGCGCGGTTTTTGCTGGCCAGGGTTGCGGGCAGATAGTTTTCGGTATAGACAATAAAGAAATCGCTGGCGGGCTGGTAACGCCATTGAAACCGCATGTTCAGGTTCATGTTGTCGAGCAGGTTGTTGTACTGCACATAGGTGGTAAGAAATATTTTATCGGTGAACGTAAGATCGAGCCGCGGGCCAATGAGAAATAATTTTTCGGCTCCGTAGCCTTCGGCCAGCCGCACATCATTGTAATCGACCCGCAACGCCAGGTTGCCATAGGGTTGATAGCGCGCGCTGAGTTCGCCCCGCACATTCCAGTTGGTGCCGTTGTAAAAACCGCCATAGCTGGTTTGGCCGGTGAAGTTTACGGTTTTGCGCGTGTTGGTTTGCAATGTGAGGTTTACAAACTGCCACGCGTATTCTTCGCCCGTCAGAAAGTTGGTATAGTTATCAGGGTCAATCGGGTTAAAGTTGTTGGTGAGTTTGCTGTACACATAGTTGTAGGTAACCTTAAGCGAAGCGGTGTTAAGAAATTTGAAGTTATACCCGAGAGAATAATTGCGATCGGTAAGGGTGCCGGTGGGCAAATAGGTTTGAGTGGCGTTGAACACAGGCCCCATCACCACTATGCCGGTGTTGCGCGGATACATTTTATAGGCGAAGTCGGTAAAAACGTTTACCTGCCCGGGGTAAACTCCATAGCTGGGAACGAAGCCGGCTTCGGCATTGAAGTTTTCGCCCACAAACGTGGAGCCGCCTGCCACTTCCACATGGCGCACGGAGTAACGCATGAATGCGCCACCGCTAAGGGTGTTGCTGGTTTCGTATTCATCAAATGATTTGGCGAAGTAGGAGCTGCTATACCAACGGTTGTCGGAACTGAGCAACTCGAGGTCGGCACCCAGCACGCGGTTGTAGGTGTTGGGCACGGAGGTGCCACCGTTGGGTTTTAGAAAAATACTTTCGTGAAAGTATTTGAGTGAGTCGGCTGCCTGCACATGCAGCGATTGTTTATCCACATAGGTGATGGACACGCTGGATTGTTTCCAGAAGTTATGCTGCACGGTAGCGGCCATGTAATTCTGCGCAGGCAACCCCGATGATAATTTTTCGCGCGTCTGCATTTCGAGCGCACTCACGCGCCACCGCTTGTTGATGGAGCCACTGAGTCGTGCACCAAAGGCAATGGGCACGCGGCTAAACAACCCGGTGGTGTCTTGTACCAGTCCGATTCTTCGCGAGAAAAATAATCGTGATGAGGGAAAGCCGGCATTGGCCAGCAGGTCGCTGTTTTCCAGGAAGAACTGCCTGCGCTCGGGAAACTGAAATTCGAAGCGCGTGAGGTTGATGACTTGCTGATCAACTTCTACCTGCGAGAAATCGGGATTGTAGGTAAGGTCGAGATTGAGTGAGGGCGTAACGCTTACTTTGGCATCGATGCCCGCGCGCAGTTCAGCATCTTTTTCTTTGGGATCCACTTCATTGTTTTGCGCCATGCCACCGGCCACATAGGGAATCAATGAAATGTTGGTGTGAGGTTGTGGCACGGGGTCGTCCCACACGAGTTGACCGGAGTAAGCAAAGGAGCCTGTAGTATATTGAATGGGCGTGTGGATCCATGATGATTTCATGTTTCGTTTTTTATCGAGGCGGTCGAAGGTGATGTTCCATTCGGGCAGCGCTTTGTAGCGGAAGCTCTTGAAGGGAATGGCGAGTTCGCACACCCACTTATCGGGATAGCGCACTACGTGACTGTACCACTTGTTGTCCCAGAAGATGTTGTAGGAACCTTCGGAGTTGCCGCCTCCGGAAACGGTGCCTTCCATTTGCACGCCTGCGGGTGTAATCACAAAGAAGAATCCGTTGATGCGGTCGTTGAACGGACCGATGTTTAAGCCTACGTTGTCGTTGCGTTCGTAATCAAAATCTCTGCGCAGCGAATTGATGAGGTCGGGGGTCTGGTCATCGTAGCATACGAAGGAGAAATAGAGATACTGGTCGTTGAAGGTAAGCCGGGCTTCGGTTTGAAAAGGGGATTGGGCGGTATCGACCGGGTAGTTGAGAAACCAGTTAGCTGCGGCATCGGCTGCGAGCCAGTCGGGTTCATCGAGAATCCCATCGAGTTTTATTTCGCCTTTGGCTTTTTTGATGTGTACTTCCGCCCCGGGTTTATTTTGCGCTGCCGCGAGGGTGGCGAGGCCCGCGAATGCGGTGATGAAAAATATTTTTTGCAGGGAGTTTTTCACAGGGTGGCAAAGCTAAAGAAATGGGTGATAGCGGTGGGTGGGTTTTGTCACGCTTTGTTGCCGGTGGTGTAAAGGATTAATTTGAAGATGTGTTGATTTGAAGATTTGATAATTGGGGAGCGGAGCCTTCTATGAAGTGTCATACCGGCCGAGGCACGAGAGCCGGTATCCCGTTGAAGTGAAATGCGAGTTACGCTATGAAATGCACTGTGCTACGTTCCACGGGATTCAGCCAGTGGGCTGACACGTGCGGGTCGCGCCAGAGTTTGATTATGATCGCGGGCGAGTTTACCGACCGGTTATGTAAAGGCAAAAATGAATTGCCCAATGGTTAGGATAGCCAGCCTTTGGCTGCCGCACTGCGGGTGAAGAAAATCATGAATGCGCCAATCACAATAATGCAAATGGGCAAGATGGCACCGGTAGCTCCGCTCATGTTTGTCATGAACAGTGAATGATACATAGTAACCAGGATGGCAAAAAAAGAAGCCACAAATAAAGGTCCGGCCAGCTTCTTGCGCATCAATAACAATACGTTGGCGAGCAGTGCACCCCACGTGGAGAGTGCAAACGCGCTCGTTGCCCAGGCGGGCACATCGGTATACATGGCCCGTTGGTTTTCAGGCAATGCTGCGATGGCTTCGGGGGTCATGGTAACCTGCATGATGTAAGCGACAACGCCCATAATGTTCCAAAGGAGTGCAAGCACGGTGATTATCCAGAACATGGTGGTTGGTTTTATGGCGGTGGAGGTCATGGGGTGTGGGGTTTGGTGAATACAACTTACGAAAATTTGTTGATGTGGTAAACTCCACGGTTTTGCATGAGGTAGGAGAGGCTGCCGGAAATGATTTCAGTCTTGCCTGAGTTCGGTGTTTGCCTGAGGTCGGTGTTATCACCGACCGCCTTACATTTTACATTTTTCTCTTATCTTCATTATATGCAAAACGGTGTTGAATTTTTCACGGCCACATGTTTAAAATGGCAACCCTTGCTGCAACCTGACGAACATAAAGATATTATCATGAATAGTTTAAAGTTCCTGGTAGAGGATAAACGAATCTGGCTTTACGGTTATGTGATCATGCCTAATCACATTCATCTGATGTGGTGCAGGCAGAACACATGGGTAGAAAAAAATATACAGCAAATGTTTTTAAAGTATACTGCGCAGCAAATCAAGTTCAGACTAATTGAGCAAAATCCGAAAGAACTGGAAACTTACCTGAGCACACAAAAAGATAGAGACTATCATTTCTGGGAGCGCAGAGCTTACTCGGCTACGATATACAACCGAAAGGTAGCCAGCCAGAAAATTGATTATATGCATTACAATCCTGTAAAGGCTGAACTTTGTGAAGTGCCTGAACAGTATTTATATTCTTCGTATCGGTTTTATGAACTCAATGAAAACATACCCGGGTTTCTCACGCATTATGCGGAACATTTATGAATAGCCGCATACCGGGAAGTGGTGGTCGGTGATAACACCGACCACGGGCAAAGGTTGAACTTTGTGAAGCGCCTGAAGAATATTATTACTCTTCGTATCGGTTTTATGAACTCAATGAAAACATACCCGGGTTTCTCACGCATTATGCGGAGCATTTATGAATAGCCGCATACCGGGAAGTGGCGGTCGGTAATAACACCGACCAAGAGCAAATAGATCGAAAGGGTTTTACTAAACAAGCGGGGAAGTGGAAGCGCGCAGTTTTTCAAACAAAAGGCGTAACTTAGTACATTAAATTACGAGCATATGGAGGCGATTGAATTAAAATCAAATATTCATAAAATAGTTGACGGCATTCAAAACGAACAACTACTAAAAACAATTTACGATTTTCTAAAAGTACGAGAGACTAATAAGCCAGGCCAACTCTGGAATTCATTAACACCAGAACAAAAGGAGGAGCTTTTATTGGCTTATGACGAATCGGAAGACGAGAGTAATCTAATCGATCGGGAAAAAGTTTTTAAACGCACTAAATGAGAATCTCGCTTTCCCAGAGAGCTGTTAAAAACTATCGCTTAATTAAAGACTACATCACCAATGAATGGGGAGAACGGGTAGCGGAAGCCTTTGAACAAAAGACGGCTGACTTTCTGGATTTATTAGAAGACTTTCCTGAAATAGGAACCGTTGAAGCGATAGATAAAAAAATCCGCGGGTTCCAACTTACCAAACAGACTAAAATCTTTTATCGCATCAAAGACGAAAGAATTATTATCCTGACCTTCTTTGATGTAAGACAAAATCCAAAGAAAAAACCTCGCTGAAGATGAAACGTTTAAGGTAGTCTGTACACTTGCTTTTTTACGAACCACCGTACCAATTATAACTTTTGTCTTTCACATTGCGCAGCGTCCCCGGGGTGGGAGACGCTGCTGGGAAGGAAGCTTAAGTCTAAAGCTTGGATTGAATTTGCTTTAAACTTTCAGACTTTAAAGCTTTCAGCTTTTAAAACACCCACGAATAGCCTGTGCCCAGCGAAGCGCCCACGCCTGCGCCAATGCCTGGAGTAACTACAATACCCGAGAATGAAAACTGAGGTGCATTGTTAGCATCGAGGGTTACATCATATACAATAGAAACCGATACACCTACACCCGCACCGGCTTCAACATTAACAGCTACTGAGTTGCCGCTTAATTTATCAGGCGGACTTTTCCAGATACCAAACTGGCAACCAATGCCGAGACCATCCTGTATGCCAAGGCTTCCATCGAGACCGGCATACCCTTTTACTTTGTTGGGTGCAGCCATGGCAATGCCATACCCATAACTGCCTTCCATACCTATAACTGTAGAGGCACCCGTTGTAAAGCCCACACTCATTGATTTAAATTCAAGTGCTTTCTTTACTTCGTTCCACTCGGGGCGGTTAACGAGTTGTATCATTACATCTTGGGCTACTTTAGGATCTTTGGCTTTGGCCACGCGCAGCAGACCCATGATGAATGCCTGGTCGGTAATTACTTTGGAAGCCGCGGTACTGAAATCATCAATCACTTTCTTTTTCGTTTTGAGGTCGGCCTGAGCCAACAGCTTTACGGTTTGGTACTGGGCCTCTTCGAAATTGTCTTCAAAAAACTTTCCGGCATCATTCACGGCATTGCCAATGTCTTTGGTAAAGAAGGTGGACACGCTGCCCACAATGTTGGTTGATTTTTTATCGACTTTATGTTTTGGCTCAAACACGGTGCCATATACTTTATACCATTTGTTGGGGGGTATGTTCATGTTGTCGCTGAAGATGCGAGGTCCGTTTTTGTCGTCTTCGAGAGCATCGTACACCCACGCGCTAATGGTGATGTCGGTTGCATCTTTGGGAAGGGCGAGGCGTTTTTCGTAGGTGAGTGCAACGCCTTTCTTTGTCCAGCTATCAGTTTTGCCACCGGCTCTCCATGATACTTTAAAGTTGGCAACATAGCCGGCTTCATTGGCCAGACCTACAAAGTTGTTGTTGCTGCGCTCGGCCCATTCAAATCCTTTTTGTCCATCGCCTGCATAGGGGCGGGGTTGAGTGCCGGGCTTGATGTCTTCGCCCTGCACTTTGGTCATGTAGTATTCATCCCAATAGAAATAATAAGCTTTGTTATCGCCACTGTAGTCGACAGCCTTGATGGGACGCTCGGCAGCGAGGTTGACAAAGCCACCGGGCTCATTTATTTTTTTAATGCGTTGGTCTACGGGCTCGCCCCGTTTTTTAGATACGAACTCATCGCCTTTAAAAAAATAGTAAGTCTTTGTCTCGCTGTTGTAGGTAGCGGCATCGATGCTCGTCCATGGGATGCCGGGGAATCCTTTTTCGTTCGAGATTTTTACCGGCTTGCTCAGTTTTTGTGTAGGGAATTTTATAGGCGCACCCAACCCGTTTATTTTGGTAACGGTGGTTTCGGCCACTTCATCGCCTTTGAAAAAATAGTATTTGTCGTTGTCGGCACTGTAGCACACAGCATCCAGGTTTCCACCGCCCCACGATTTGGGGAAGTTCTCCCATTCATCGGTGATGAGCAAGGGCAGGCCGTCAATGTATTGGCCGCGTTCTTTAATGACAAAGTATTTACCGAAGAAGAAAAAGTATTTGTCGGCTTTGTTGTTGTAGACTACGGCATCGAGGGCAGCCCAGTTTTGCGCTGTTGCTGATATGCTGAAGATCGTTGCAAATAACAGTATGAAAATAGTTTTAAGTGCTTTCATGGAGAGGGGTGGTGTTTGGGTTTAGCCTGATGTTGAAGATAAGTATATTTTCATCTTTGCAAAAATGAAACCAGAATTGCCCGGTCTGTGTGGAGACTAACTGTGGGAGTGGAATGCTTAGGGTTTGCACCCTTCAACGCAGTCATCCCGGACAAGTTAACCTAATCGTAAACACGAACTACCCTGCAATACGCGATCCGGGATCCCCGACAACAACGGAATGAATTGACTAGGAAATGATGAACCTGTACTGATTGTGTAATTGCACTTCGTAGTAAGTTTGTGCTCCCTTGTTGGGGATGCCGGGTCGCGCTTTTGCAACACCTTCTATTTCAAAAACTCTGGCAGCTTGCCCGGCATGACAACGCTGTAGTAGGTGCGTGCTGATTTTGCTTTGAAGTGAATGGGAAGGAACTATGAAATGCTTACACTTAGAATTAACATTAATAATGCCTACTACCTCTATATCAAGACCAATGCACTCCATGCGGCACCCGTTAAATTAAATGAGTGTTTACATTGATAAGAATCTCACTTCCGCATCGCCTTCACAAACACATCAATCTCATCGGGTCCATCATTCAGATAATATAAACTCACTAACCCATCTTCATTTAAAAACACAGTAGCTGGAATAGCATTGGCGGTTAACCACCAGCCTTCAGGTAACGTAATTGTATTGTGCACGCGACCAAAGGAACGATCCCAGATTAATTCATCATTTACATTCACATACCGATTGGGATCGGTGTAGGTTTCTTCTATCCGGATGCGGGTGGTGGTTCCTTTCGTTACCGGATCAAACCAGATCACAATCGCTTCTGCGGTGGGCGAGTAATCATCACCAATATCAATTCCTTTGTCTTTGATGGCCTGACCCACGAGCGTTTCTACTTTCAATGGGTTGCCGGTATCGAGGCTGAACGCAGAAGGATTAGATGCTTTGCTGCCGGCACGTACTACGTTTACATATTTATTAACGCCTTCACGACTTTCGGTATAATCGTGATACAATCGGAACGAGTTGGTTTCGGGTTGTTGTAAAAAATATACGATCTCACGGGTTTGGTACGCGCGCTCGGGAAATGAAAATCCCATCCGCACTTTTGATTTATCGCGGCCCTGACCGGGTG
>DAOOCD010000112.1:0-11210 GCA_035408225.1 Cyclobacteriaceae bacterium
TATGTACTTGCGATTGGGTCAACCATTTGCCGGGTATACAGCAGAACCCGATAAAAATGACTTTAGGTTGAAGCTATTTCGCGACCATCTGAAAAAATTGTTTTCCGGTTGGAAGTGAGAAAAGACTTATCTGCAAATCTATGCTGCAGATAAATTACCAACCCTTCTTAATTACATCGCAGATATACTTCACATTTTCCACTGTCATCTTGGTATGAAGCGGCAGCACAATATAATTTTCCTCCACTGCATCCATGTTTGGTAAATCATCTCTGCGGCCGCCAAAAATGCTGTAGCGATCATTGCGATAATGTACCTGGCTTGATTCGATTTTTTTATCGCGAAGCATGCGCATAAAACCAGGACGGTCTTTTTGTACAAGGGCCGTGCAAAGCCACGCAGCATGGGTGCGATCAGGTGCATGATCACCAATCAGTGTAATACCAGTGGCACCTTTCAACCCGGTTTTATATGCTTCAAAAAGGCCTTGCCGATGACTTAAAATCTCATCGAACTCATGCAGGGAGGCCAATCCCATGGCTGCGCTGATATCAGTCATCTGATATTTATACCCTACTTCTGTGATGTCATTTTCCCAGGTACCTTTTTGCTTGTTAGAGCGATCAATGCCAAACCAGCGAATCCGTTCTGCTTTATGAATCAGGTTTTTGTCCTGAATCGTCAGCATCCCTCCGTCACCAGTAGTTATATGTTTTATAGCCTGAAAGGAAAACATGGTAAATTCTGAAATTTCACCTACCTTTTTTCCTTTATAGGTAGCACCAGGCGCATGTGCAGCATCTTCAATAATCGGTACATTATATTCTTTGGCAATGGCTTGCAATTCATCCATGTCGCACGGAAGCCCACCGTAATGAACGCAGACGATGGCTTTCGTCTTCTCATTGATGAGTTCACGCACATGGTTTACATTAATGTTCAGCGTTTCAGGGTCCACATCGGCAAAGCGAACAGTTACTCCCATGTATAGAAATGGAATATTTGTAGCGGTGCACGTAAATACCGGTACAATTACTTCATCACCCGATTTTAATCCTGCCAAAATGTAGGCGAGATGCAAAGCATCGGTTCCAGAACCTACTGCTATTGAGGCCCCCGGTCCTGCAAAACGTTGAGTAAACTCCGTTTCAAACTGCGCTACCCGCGGCCCCTGACCAATCCAACGTGAATGTAAAACCTGAGTTACCTCCTCAATAGCACGTGCCGGCACATGTGGATGAAATAATACTATGCCCTCCGATTCGTGCATCACGGGCATTTCATTCATGGGTTTTTCCTTCTGCATGGATCTGGGTAGCCGTTCCTGAATTGATTTTTAAAGGCTGGCAAATTTAGTTCAAAAAAAGAAAGCTCCGAAGGGGAGCTCTCTTGATTCTTTACTTCTCAGAAAATCAAATGTTTGGCTGAGGAGTAGTCCTTAAATAAGGCTTAATCCGTTTGTGACCTTTCGGGAATTTGGCCGCAATATCCTCGTCTTTAACGGCTGTGGTAATGATCACATCTTCGCCCTGCTGCCAGTTGGCAGGCGTAGCAACACTATAACCAGCGGTTAATTGAAGGCTGTCGATAACACGCAATATTTCATCAAAATTTCTTCCGGTTGAAGCGGGATACGTGATAGTTAACTTCACTTTTTTATCAGGTGCAATCACAAACACTGACCGTACAGTAAATTTATCGCTCACCTGTGGATGGATCATATCATACAGGTTGGAAACCTTGAAATCAGCATCAGCAATGATTGGGAAATTGACATGTGTATGTTGGGTTTCATTAATGTCCCCAATCCATTGTTTGTGAGACTGAACTGAATCCGTACTTAATGCTACCACCTTAACGTTGCGCTTATCAAACTCAGCTCTCAATTTGGCCACTGCACCAAGTTCTGTCGTGCATACCGGTGTAAAATCGGCAGGATGCGAAAATAAAACGCCCCAACTGTTACCTAACCACTCATGAAATTTAATGGTGCCCTCCGAGGTTTCGGCCGTGAAATCCGGGGCAATATCTCCTAATCGTATTGACATAATAATTTTTTTTAATGAGGAGACAAATATAGGCATAAGTCTATAAAGTCAGTATACTAAAAGGATAATTGCTATTTTTTGCTTAGCACCTTTTCTCGCTTCACGATTTTGGCGAGGGTGCTTTCAGATAGAATCCGGAGGGTTTCGTCCCTAACACCAATAAAACTGTCCCGAATTCCGCAGGTCTTTTCATCCTTACATTCTTCGCAAGGCTCGTAATAATTGAGTGAAACACAGGGTAGCATGGCAATGGCACCGTCCATGAGGCGGATTATTTCTATAAGGTTGACATCTTCAGGCTTTTTATATAAGTAGTAACCTCCACCCTTCCCTTTTTTGCTGTGTAGCACTTTGGCATTTCTCAATTCGAGTAGAATGGCTTCCAGAAATTTCTTCGGTATTCGCTGAGCATCAGCAATCTCCTGAATATGAACGGGACCTTGTTGAAATCTTTCCGCCAGATAAATAAGGGCGTGAATGGCGTATTTGCACTTCTTCGATAGCATAAAGTGTTTCCAAGATATACTTTTTGTGAATAATTATACTTTTGTATGTGTTTTTATTGAACACAAAACTAACATGTTGTTTTGATGCCGAGGTAGCTCAGGGGTAGAGCAGCTGATTCGTAATCAGCAGGTCGTGGGTTCAAATCCCATTCTCGGCTCAATCTGATTTTATCATCAACACTTTAAATATTTTCAACATTGGTTGTCTCAAAACCTCAAACAAACACGCTTGTTTCCTTTGCTTTTTTCTTGTTAATCACCGTTGCGGTCCTTGCAATGAACATTGTTTCCGCTTTTCGCGGAGCCGTAGCCTGGTATAACTACCTGATAATCGCCTTACTGCTTCCTATGGGGATGTTCGTAGCATACAAGATTTTTATAAGGTACAAGGTGATTCGTGCTGGCAATAATCAAATTGAAATCAGGTACCCGGTGCTAAGAAGGTCAGAAAAATACACCCTGAATTCGGTGCTGGCATGGCGTGAGAATATTGTGAAGACAGGCAAGACCTCTGTCTATAAGCAACTAGAGATACTTTTTGAGGACAAGAAAAGAATCAGTTTAGGGCAAAAGGAACACACAGAATATGTTCGGCTTGTTCAATACCTTCAACAAAAGATCCCCAGAAAAAAGACAGCGGCCGCGTAAGTCTACACATTGGTAAAGTTTTAAATCCTTTTTACTTTTGCGCCCCTGCCGGATGATTCTGGCAGCCCTCACTCGATTAATACGAGTTTGTTTAAGCCCAGGTGGTGAAATTGGTAGACACGCTACTTTGAGGGGGTAGTGCCGCAAGGTGTGCTGGTTCGAGTCCAGTCCTGGGCACAATGCCGAAGTGGTGAAATTGGTAGACACGCACGTTTCAGGGGCGTGAGCCGTAACAGGTGTGCGGGTTCGAGTCCCGCCTTCGGCACTTACATGAAAGTCATTCTGCAACTGTAGGTGACTTTCTTTTTTTTGGAATAAATCACTGTTGACTTATTCCTAAATCAGAGCCTTTTTAGATTTCCAGCCGTGTACCTCAAATTTAATATCCTGCAATTTGATTACTGAATAAAAAAACACGGTAAAAAACGCTAAAACGGCTATCAGGCAAAACTGTATCATAGTGGTTGTGTTTATGAATCAAAAGTGACTAAACCACACTGACCAAACGTTATCAAGTCAAGGCAGGCCCCACAGAAGTAATTTCTTTTGGATTTTTGACAATCTTACTGTCTATTAGAAACTCCAGACATAAAAGATATCAGTAAAAAAGTACGGTGAAAGGTGTTAAAAAACGTTAAAGGCTATCTTGGCACAATTTTATAAGGGATAATCATCTATGAAAAAGCAATTCTTAAGTGTAATATTTTTGTTTGTAATCAGCATTACGGGCTTTTCTCAAACTCAAAGCAGCCGCGCAATACCTAATGACTGGTTTTTACGTGACCCGGAACAAGACAGCCTTCAAGGCGTAAGTGCCGAGCGGGCTTATGAGACTCTTTTGAAAGACCAACCCTCCCGCACCGTGATTGTGGCTGTAATTGATTCGGGTGTAGATATTGACCACGAAGACCTGAAAAATGTTATCTGGAAAAACGAAGATGAAATTCCCGGAAACGGAATTGACGATGATAAAAACGGCTATGTGGATGATGTTTACGGCTGGAATTTTATTGGTGGAAAAAACGGGAACGTAGATGCCGACACCTATGAGCTAACCCGAGAGTACATCCGATTGAAAGCGAGGTATGAAAACGTAGACGAAAGCAAAATCTCAAAAAAACAAAAAGCTGAGTTTGAGAGCTATCAAAAGATTAAAGACAAATACGAAAAGCTAAAGGCTAAGAATGAGCAGCAATACAAATTATATTCTAATATCTACACCAACATTGTTCAGAGTGTTGATACGCTGAAAGCACTGCTCGGAGTTGACACAATTACTGTGGAAGCTTTAAAAAAATTCGAGACCAACGAGCCAAGTCTCCTTTTTGCTAAAGGTTTTCTATTGAATATGTTTAAGAATATGGGCGATGAGGGTTCTCTTGATGAATACATAGCCGAACTGAAAGAAGGCGTTGACTATTATGAGGTAATTGTAAAATATGGATATAACGAGTCTTACAATTCGCGCCTCATTGTTGGTGATGATATTAATAACCTGAATGAAAAGAGTTATGGAAATAACGATGTAAAAGGACCCGATCCCACCCATGGCACTCACGTATCAGGCATTATAGCTGCCGATCGAAAAAACAACCTGGGAATAAAAGGAATTGCTGACAATGTGAAAATTATGGTTGTGCGAGCCGTGCCGAATGGTGATGAGCGTGATAAGGATATTGCCAATGCCATTTTGTATGCAGTGGATAATGGAGCTCAGATTATTAATATGAGTTTTGGAAAGTCATTTTCACCTAATAAAGAAACCGTTGATAAGGCTGTACGCTATGCAGAGCAAAAGGGTGTGTTGTTGATACATGCAGCAGGTAACGATGCCGAAGATATCGATACAGAAAAAAACTATCCGTCCCGTATTTATGCTGATGGCAAAGAGGCAAAAAACTGGGTTGAAGTTGGCGCCTCAGCCTGGGGGAGTGATGAAGATTTTGTAGGGAGCTTTTCAAACTATGGTAAAAAATCGGTAGCCCTGTTTGCCCCAGGAGTAGAAATTTATTCAACGGTTCCGGGCAGTAAGTACAAAAATGAAAGTGGTACAAGCATGGCAAGTCCTTCCACAGCAGGTGTGGCTGCCTTGCTGATGGCGTACTTTCCTGAACTCAAAGCAGAACAAGTGAAGGATATTTTAATGAAATCTTCAAGAAAATTTGATAATCTGATGGTTCAAAAGCCAGGCGGAGGCCGTGTTAATTTTAATCAACTAAGTATTTCGGGGGGATTGGTAAACGCCTATGAAGCCGTGAAAATGGCTCAAGGAATCAAGAACCAGAAGCCAATTAATAAATAGGAATTTTTCTTCCAAGATCTGAAATGAAAAAGCACCGTAAGTTTAATCTCTTAGGTGCTTTTTGCATACAAGTCATCTACAGTATTCCTATAGCAACCTGAATATCTATACTGAGCGATCAGAATTATTAATCGACTTCTGATATCAAAGATCAACATTAAATTCTCGTGTGGACTTACAAAAGAAACCTTTAGAATTACATTGTTTACACATGTGAACTATGTGGGTTAAGAAACAAAGAAATAGAAAGGATAATTTTAGCTTATTATTTGACTTAAAATCAAATAAGGATTACTAAGATTTAGATGAGTTTTCATACTACTCGGAATTCTGAATCTTTGACTTACCCTAAAAGAAAAACCCTTGCTAATCTGTTGATTAACAAGGGCTATATTTTATTTGTGGTGGCTCCGCTGGGACTCGAACCCAGGACCCATACATTAAAAGTGTATTGCTCTACCAACTGAGCTACGAAACCTTCCTCCCGACTAGCGAATTTGCCGCTTTAAACAGCTTTTCCGTAATTGAGGGCACAAAGGTAACAGGATATGAAAAATATACAAACGGGCTTTTTAAAAATTCTTCTGGTTACTGGTGCAATTCTATGTGGCTCGTTTGCTAAAGCCAATGTGGCATCCGATCAGTTAGGCACTGCTGATTCACTGTTCTTAAAAAAACAATACACACAGTCGTTTGAAATATATCAGAGCCTTCACCAAAGTGGTCACTACTCTCCAGCCATGCTTCTCAAAATGGCCTTCATTCAGGAAGGACTCGGACGCACCAGTTTATCACTATATTATTTAAACCTGTACTATCTGGCTAGTGGAGATATACAGGTGTTAGACAAACTGGAAGAACTTGCGACTAAAAACAGACTAGAGGGGTATGAACATTCAGAAAGCACACGCTTGTTCTTTAATCTAAAGAAATACAGCTACTATCTATCTGCAGCATTGGCTGCGATTGCAATCTTTCTGATTGCTTTTCTATATAGACTCAGAAAAAAGGAAACTAGGCCGGTGGCTCTGGGAATTCTGACCACGATTGTCACTGCAATCCTTGCCATACAGGTTAATATTTCCTACGATCATCCCTCGGCCATTGTAACCGATTCCACTTACCTGATGAGCGGCCCCTCTGCCGGAGCTAATGTAGTTACCTTGATCACCGAAGGTCATAAACTAAAAATCACAGGCAAAAAAGATGTATGGCTAAAAGTTGAGTGGCTCGACAAAGAGGCTTACGTAAAAGAGAATCTGGTGCTTCCAGTTGTGCTTTAAAAGCGAATAGACAAAGATCCTTTGTATTCTTTATTCGTGTACTTGACCACATAATAATAAACACCCGCGGCCTGATCCGAAGCATACCATCTGAATTTCCGTTCTGAACTTTCAAAAACCTGTCCGCCCCAACGATTGTATACCCGGACTGATTCAAAGCGGTTTACACAGTTATCAAGCGGAAGAGAAATTTGTTGATCTGGATTTTGTGCCGGATCGGAATTAAACGAACATGGACTAATACCCTCCAACGCAAAATAATCATTACAGCCATCGCCATTGGGAGTGAATACATTAGGGGGTAGAAATTCGCTTTCGGAACTAACTACATCTTTAATGATTACACGCACCGAAACAGTGTCGGCCTTGACCGCGTAGCAACGATTATCCGTCAGTTTAAACTTGAAAAGATAATCGTTTTCATAAAGACCATTTTCAAAAATGGAACAATCAGGCGACCACGAAAAAACCGTTTCAACACGACCTTTGCCCTGCACCGGAACAAATGAGTAGCCTTCCGGCTTCACATTTCCCGTTGCCTCAATTAAAGAAAGTGAAATCAAATCCTGTTCAGGTTGTACATCAGCATCTACTCCGGTCAATAAAAACTGAATGGACTGTCCTAACGTAAAGTCAACCGTTTGTTCATTAACAACTTTTGTTCCCTGTTGAACCGTTAGCTGTGGCTGGGCATTGAGTGGCGGAAGAATCTTTACCTGCACATCTACCGTATCAGCTTTATAAAACCGGCACTTATTGGCATTGTCTACTACAATAAATTGAAACGTGAAATTACTCTTCTTCTTCAGATCAACATTACTACAGGTTAAATCCCATTGAAAGCGGGATGCTACAATACCATTTCCAGTTACAATCGGGAAAGAAATTCCGTAAAAGCCAAGGGAGTCTCTTTGTTTTACATCGAGTACAAGTAAATCGTTATCCGACAAATCTTTTCCGGTAACCAAAAAAGATAGCGATTCATTAATTCTTCGCTGAATATTAATCACCTTACGCTCTTGCGGATCAACAGTCAGGTCTGTGTCAATAAACGGATCTGCGTTACCCGGAAGGTTCACTGAAAACCGAAAGGTTGTACTTACCTGGCCACCCAGATCACATAAGTCTTTATCATTTACGTTAAGCTTTACATCAAAATTCGTGCGCTTCGTAAAATCATAAATATCGCAGAACGCATCCCATCGGATTTTACCTGTGATGATTCCATTCACTCGAGGTTCATCTACCTGAATGGAAATGCCGGCATTGGCCATTATAAATCCATTATTAGTGATGGATAAAATCAACTCATCATTGTCATCATCCCGTATCTCAAAGTCTGACTCATAAAATCCACCTTCGTTGAGGGTTACATAGGTAATCGGATCGATCGGTTTTACAAAATATGGCTTAGTATTGACTGGTGGTTCAATAGTAACAGCAATTTTCAAGGTATCACTAAGCGGCAAACTACAGGCATCATCAAAAGCAATAATCCCGATCTGATAGGGGCCGCCATCAATGAACGGACACTGCGGGAAACAGACAGTAAAATCTACTGTATTTCCATTCAGTAAAGTTGTTGAGGTAATCTCTGGAAGTATTTCACTAACATTCTTCTTAAAATTGAGTGACACTGCCCGAATAGAAATCTTTTCACTGAAGTTGTCTTCAATTTTGCTGGCATCCGGATCGGAGACTCTTACCTGAATACAACGTTCGACATCAGTAACCGTGTTTACAAAACTAACACTCATGTTTTCATCGAATGTGTATTCCGGGTCAGTAAGTTGCTTTCCTAAAATTTGTGGAGGTTCCGCCTGAGGACAAGCATCTACCACCAACATTTGAAAATCGCGCCTGCTCTCCCCTATTTTCTCTCCACTCCGGTATTCATCAATCTTAACAGCAAACACAAAAAGTCCTTGTGTTCGTGGCGTGGCCGTTAATAATCCTTCTTTGCTTATTCTTAAATCCGGCTGTCCATTAATAATATTAGAAAGGCTATAACCTGGTCTCCAGGTTACGTCAGGAAAAGGACCGGGTGATGGCGTAGGTAGTGCCACTGCCGATGTGGTGTTAAGTGGAGTGACTAATGTGTAAACCAGCGAATCGTTATCATCATCGACTCCCGCAAAATCAACATAGTAAGGACGAAACGGACAGGCAAAATCATTAAGCGGAGGAAAAAGCCGGGGCGATGAGTTAATGAAGGGTTGTCCGTCTTTTACCACTGGCGGAAACTCCAGATAGAATGTTTGACCAGCAGCAATATTGGTACCCTGGGGTTGCTGACTGTAAATGTTGGTAATGGTATAGTTCCGACAGCAGCGCTCCCATACTACAAAGTATCCTTCCGGATCGTTAAACTTTTCCGGTGCGAGAGTGAGCGTAGAAGTATATAACAGTTTAGAGGTTACAATTTCTCCATTGGAACACTCGGGCTGAGTATAGGGAACATTTGTCTCGGTGTTTAGCGAAAGAAGCACAGTGCCCATAAATGCTCTGTCCTTTTTCCGATAAATCGTTACTGTAGCACTGGGGTCTTTTGCCCCGGCCGCTCCGTTAATCTGATCAAAATAAATAATGAGATTCAGGCGGTAGGTATTTCCAGAGATATGAATCAATTCAAACTCACCCCCAACAATGTGCGAGGCGATTAGCGGAAAAGAAATCAGCAGCAGAAGAGTAAGAAAAAATCGTTTCATCACATGTCACCAATTACGAAAGATAGCTAATTCAATACACTGCTAAAAACCGGCCTTATTTCAGTAATTTCGCAACCCTTAGCATAGTAACCTGATTAAATGAAAAAAGGAGACCGATTAAATGATATTGTGATTGAAACCATGGCGGCTGAAGGCAAATGCATCGCTAAGGTGGATGGACTGGTTATTTTTTTACAGGGCGGTGCGCCCGGAGACACCGTAGAAGTTGAACTGACTAAAATAAAAAGTAATTACCTGGAAGGTAAAGTGGTTACTGTACAGAAATTATCTCCGCACCGGGCCGAACCTTTTTGCGAACACTTTGGTACCTGCGGAGGCTGCTCGTGGCAACACATTAATTACGAAACACAATTAAAGTATAAGCAACAACAGGTTATTGATAATCTCGAAAGAATAGGAGGATTAACACTCCCGGCAATTACACCCATCCTCGCATCCAGGAAAATAAACTATTATCGCAACAAACTGGATTACACATTCACGGCTAATCGTTGGCTGACGAAAGAAGAATTGAATCTGGCTATTGAAGAAAAGCGGTATGAAACAGGTCTCGGCTATCATATTCCGCGCATGTACGATCGGGTGTTTGATGTGAAGAACTGTTATTTGCAGCCCGATCCATCCAACGGTATTCGATTGCTGGCACGAAAAGTTGCTGTTGAAAATGAAATCCCGTTTTTCGATCTGCGCAAGCAAATAGGTTTTTTACGGACATTGACTATACGAACTGCTAATACGGGTGAAGTAATGATCATCCTGCAAGTGACATATGATGAAATGAAATGGATTGAGCTGATGTTGAAAACGCTCACGGATGAATTTCCGCAAATAACTTCGGCTAACTTTATCATCAATGGAAAACGTAACGACACTTTTGCTGACCTGGATGTGGTGTGCTGGAAAGGAAATCCGTACATCACAGAAACTATGCAGAAGCCGGATAGTGGTATACTTCAGTTTCGCGTAGGACCAAAATCATTTTATCAAACTAATTCCGAACAGGCATTTGAACTTTATAAAGTAGCGTGGCAGATGGCCGACCTGAAAGGCGATGAGTTAGTTTATGATCTTTATACAGGCACAGGCACCATTGCCAACTTTGTGGCAGGCCAGTCAAAAAAAGTAGTAGGTCTCGAGTATGTGGCCGCAGCCATTGATGATGCCAAAGTAAACTCCAAAATCAACAATATCACCAACACCGATTTCCATGCAGGCGACATGAAAGACCTGCTCAACGACAGTTTCCTTTCACAACACGGTAAGCCCGACACAATAATAACCGATCCACCCCGCGCAGGCATGCACGAAGATGTTACCAACATGCTGTTGAAAGCTGCTCCAAAAAGAATCGTGTATGTAAGTTGCAATGCCGCTACCCAGGCCCGCGACTTAAAAATACTTTCTGAGAAATACGACATCACTGCCGTGCAACCAGTGGATATGTTCCCGCAGACTACTCATGTGGAGAATGTGGCGCGGTTGGATTTGAAGAAGTAAACTTCCTCGGCCTGTGTCTCTCGTTCTGTGTCCTCACAGAAATCAGATCATACATTAATATATAGTATGCCCCTTCTCTGCCCAACTGGCGAATCAGGTCGGGCTGTCCGTAGGCGTGCCAACCAACCCACCCACAACTACCCGCTTCGGGCCTTCCACCCATTATGGAAAAGACAAATAATTTAGCATTATAAATT
>DAOOCD010000113.1:0-1152 GCA_035408225.1 Cyclobacteriaceae bacterium
CCCATATAATTCATCGCCAGTAATCGAAGCCTTAAGAAAGGCTAAATGGATCCGAATCTGATGCATTCGACCGGTAATTGGCCTGCATTCTATTAGAGTTTGATTTTTGAAAGCCTCGAGGGTGGTAAAATAGGTGCGGGCATCTTTCCCACTTCTTGATATCTTGACGGTACCATCATTTTGCTTCAAAATTGGTGCATCGACAAGTTGATTAGTAAAACTATGGATACCATCTACCACTGCATGATAAATCTTTATAACCTGCCTGTTTTCGAACTGCATGCTTAAATGACGATATGCCTCCGGATGTCGGGCAATTGCTAAAACCCCTGAGGTTTCCTTATCTAATCTATGACAAACCTGTGCATCAGCTTCAAATTGACGGGCCAGGGCTAAAATATTCTCACTGTCATTGCGATCTTCCAACGTAGATATAAACGGGGGTTTATTGATAATAATGAAATCAGTATCCTGATAAAGAATGGCCTCTTCAAAATTGAATTTTGGAATTTTCACGCCTGCAAATTACTACGACTCGCTTAATTCTGAACTATCGTGGCGCGAACGCGGGAGTTTGAAACTGAAAACAGAACCCTTGCCAACGGTACTTTCTACTTCAGCTTTACTGTTATGGCCTTCTAAAATGTGTTTCACAATAGCCAACCCCAGGCCCGTACCACCCTTCTCGCGGCTTCGGCTTTTATCTACCCGGTAGAAGCGTTCAAAAATCCGACCCAGGTGCTGGGATGGAATTCCTTCGCCTGTATCGGTAATGAATGTGGTAATATTTTTCTTGCCTACATCAAAAGTGATTGTAACCTCCCCGCCTTCGGGTGTGTAACTAATGGCATTCGAAACCAGGTTCGTCACTACCTGGCTAATCCGCTGCCAATCGGCATAAACATTAACCTTATGATAATCAGTCAACAGTTTTAATTTGATATTCTTCTTTTCGGATTTCTCTTCAAATTGATCAATTACCTCAGCGCATAGCTTATGCAAATCGATATGTTCAAAGCGCATTTTTATGTCACCTGTCTCAATTTGCGAAAGTGTTAGCAAATCCTGCACAAGGATATCAAGGCCATCCAAACTTTTGGCCGCCTTCTTTAAAAACTTTGTGCGCACATTTTTATCATTAACAGCTCCATC
>DAOOCD010000113.1:1252-11197 GCA_035408225.1 Cyclobacteriaceae bacterium
ATCTTATTGATCTCCCTGAAAATTAAAAATTCCAGGACTACAAAGATGAGCAGATACGAGGCTGAAAAACTGATCACAGCAGCAACAACGAGTGCATCGCGGCCAACGCTGTCAACCAGAGAAAGAAACAATGTTGTTACAATGGCAACAGAAACTGCCAACAGGAGAGCCAACGTACGGGCACTATATACCATGCATTAACTGAGATTGAACTTATACCCCACCCCTTTTACGGTGGAAATATAATCATCTCCTATCTTTTCGCGCACTTTGCGAATGTGTACATCCACTGTACGGGCCAGAACATAAACATCGGAACCCCAGATGTTTTGCAATAAATCATCGCGGCTGAATACTTTATTAGGATTTTGGGCTAGAAAAAACAATAATTCAAATTCCTTTTTTGGTAAACTGATTTCCTTGCCTTTTACATGAATCGTGTAGCTGGTGCGGTCAATAAGCAAATCGCCAATCTTAATCTGGGCCGAGGTATTTTTCTTTTTCGAATCCCTGCGAAATAGCGCACTAATTCTGCTCATCAAGGCCCGCGGCTTAATGGGTTTTAAGATATAATCATCGGCTCCTACATCAAATGCAGCAACTTCAGAATACTCCTCAGCCCGGGCCGTAAGAAATACAATAAATGTATTGATAAGCTCAGGCATCGCACGAATCTGACGACACGCCTCAACCCCATCCATCTTTGGCATCATAATGTCAAGCAAGACCATATCCGGATGAAACTTTTTTGCGATTTCGACAGCTTGAAAGCCGTCAGCAGCAGTACGTACATCGTAGCCCTGCTTCTCTAAATTATACTTTAATAACTCCAAGATGGGCTCCTCATCATCTACTACCAGCACCTTTTGCGTTGGTTTGCTACCCATACTTTTTTACCGTTTTATTTGGCACTAAAAGTAGAGACAAATTAACCTATTTAAAAACCCATGTTAACACCTTAACAATTCCTTAATGAGCAGTTTTTGCTGGCTTCATATTAAAGGAAAGGATGCTTCTCGGTAAGATATTTAATGTATCGTTTCAAGTCTCCATCAAAATCATGATCAAGTTCTTCTTTGAAATTATCCTGCCGGGCTTGATAAAGATGGTAGGACATGAAATAGGTGTTATTGGGCAACCTTCCATTCGCGTTAGCCTTTCTTGGACTAAACAAAGAAAGCGTATCAGCCGAATTCATAATACGCGAAATCATGGCTTCCTTTTTTTGTTTTTTGATCTCAATAGGTTCGTCTGCCTGGATACTTTGATACAGACTATCCAGGGCCTGGGTGCCTCTTAAGATGTGACGGCTATATTTTCTATAATCCTGATCCTCCTGTACATATTGCGTGAATTGCTGCGAATCTTTTCCATAGCGGGATGCTAAAAAATAGTAGGCGGCCGTATCGCCAACAAAAGAGGCAAGGTTCTCATTGAAGTCGACATTGTCTTTAATAAAAATGGTAGCATGCACCATTTCATGAATAATCAAGCTGGCCAAATCGCCTTCATTTCGTTTCAACATATCGCTGAGAATAGGATCGGTAAACCATCCTAAAGTTGACCAACCACCGGGATTACGAATACTTATATCATAACCATCTTTTTCTAACCTGGCCTTTTCATCGAGCGCCTTTTGCTTTTCAAAAAAGCCTTTGTAGGGCATAGAGCCTACGATCGGGAAATCCCACATTTTGGGTTTTAGTTGAAAGGGTTCGCAAGCCTGTACTACCCACATAATCTCCTGACCCTGCTGGTCGAAAAGTGTTTTGTAATTCTTTGTGTCCTTCAATCCGAGGGAATCAATCGCATACTTTCTTATTTCCTGGATCAGCTTCAGCTTGTTTTTGAGGGAATCCGGAAACTGCGGATCATTCATGTAGTCTTCAATAGGTCTGGCCTCCCATACTATTCTTACCTGGCCATATCCCTGCCGGGCACCATAAACCACCAACTCCCAGTTCCAGAGGATCAGGATTAGCAAAATCACAGAAAAACCGAGGAATATCTTCTTTATCACAATTAAAGTGCAAATTAAATCTCCCGACCTTTAATCCTTATCTATTAAGGATTTCCGTCATAAAATCAGGCGAATACTAAATAAATTAGCTTTTTACTACCTAAATTTGCTTGTAAATACTATTAAAAATAGTAATTTCAGCCCTTAAATAAATCAAACAGAAAAATTAACGACTGAATTATATGAGCGAAGTAAAAAGTGACGCAAAAGAAAAACTGAAGGCCCTACAACTCACCATTGACAAACTGGAAAAGGCTTACGGTAAAGGCACTGTGATGAAGTTGAATGATACCAAGGTGATGGACGTTCCAGCCATTTCTACCGGTTCACTGGGTCTTGACATTGCCCTGGGTATTGGAGGAATTCCTCGTGGAAGGGTGACCGAAATTTATGGACCCGAATCTTCGGGTAAGACAACACTGACGATGCACTGTATTGCGGAAGCACAGAAAAAAGGTGGGTTGGCAGCTTTTATCGATGCCGAACATGCTTTTGACAAAACATATGCTGAGAAACTGGGTATCGATACTGAGAATCTTTTAATCTCTCAACCTGACAATGGTGAACAGGCACTTGAAATTGCAGAACATCTTATTCGTTCCGGGGCGATCGATATTATTGTTATTGACTCAGTAGCTGCTCTGGTACCCAAAGCCGAATTAGAAGGTGAAATGGGTGAAAGTAAGATGGGCTTACAAGCTCGCTTAATGTCTCAAGCCTTGAGGAAACTCACCGGTACGATCAGCAAAACAGGTTGTGCTTGTATTTTCATCAACCAGCTTCGCGAAAAAATCGGGATCATGTTTGGAAACCCCGAGACGACAACGGGAGGAAATGCCCTTAAGTTTTACGCTTCAGTTCGCTTAGACATTCGCAGAATTGGTCAGATCAAAGAAGCAGCAGATGATATCACGGGTAACCGGGTAAAAGTTAAAGTGGTAAAAAATAAAGTAGCACCTCCATTTAAGGTTGTAGAGTTTGATATAATGTATGGAAGAGGGATCTCCAAGTCAGGTGAGATTGTGGACTTGGGTGTTGAACTTAATGTGATTCAAAAAGCAGGTTCATGGTTCTCTTACAATGGCAGCAAACTCGGTCAGGGCCGTGATGCTGTGAAACAATTAATTGAAGACAATCCTGAACTCTCTGATGAACTGGAAAAGAAAATTAAAGAGAAAATCAGCACAGGAGCTGACCTCAAAGAAGAGAAGGAGTAATTTAGAATGAAATAGTAGAATAGGGCTTGAGGGTATTAATCTCAAGCCCTATTTTTTTAATTAGCCCTGATTGCAATTACCGGATCAAGACGCGCAGCCATTGCGGCAGGAACAATACCAGCCACCAAACCAATTACAGATGACACGCCTAAGCCTAAAACAATATTTTTTACTGAAAGTACAACCTGCAAACTTCCGAATGGGACGAGGGTTAACAAGTAGACCAGTAACAATCCGGCCAGGCCGCCAATAAGACTCAGGAAAATAGATTCAAATAAAAATTGAAACAGAATAAAGTAGTTTTTTGCGCCTAGCGACTTCTGTAATCCGATAACGCTGGTTCGCTCTTTCACAGAAACAAACATAATGTTGGCAATTCCGAATCCGCCAACCAACATGGAGAATCCACCGATAATCCAACCGGCAATACTCAATACATCAAACACGCCACTGATAGCGTTGGCAATTGCCTCTGGCCGGTTCAATGCAAAGGTGTCTTTTTGAATAGGCTTTAATCCGCGCTTCACACGCATCAATCCGCGAGCTTCACTTTCAAGTTCAACGAGACCAATGTCTGTCTCAAAACCTTTTAGCCCGATATCTGATCCCAATTCATTCCAACGTCCGGTGCCTGTTTGATATAATTTCCTGAAGGCATCATACGGAATAATTACACTGTAGTCATTACTGGGTGTTCCCAGGAAACTTTCTCCTTCGCGTTTGGTCACGCCTACAATGTTAAATTTCAGGTTTTTGATTTTAACTTGTTGCCCCATGGGCGAATCCTGATTGGGGAAAAGTGCTTTTGCTACTTCGTAGCCAATGATTACCACATTTCGACCACCTTCAACTTCATCGTTGGTCAGGTACCTCCCTTTTTCAATATTAATTTCAAAAATTTTGTCATAATCCAGATCGGCACCTTTAAGGGTTATTTGACTTATACCATTATTGCCTCCTTTTACTGTTAACCCCCCTGCATCAGCAAAAATGGCAACCGTCTGAGCGTCCTTCATATTTGCTCTTAAAAACTTGTATTCGGCATAAGAAACATTCGGGCGTTTTATGTACTCTTTCCACCAATCACGGCCTCCGCCTCCTGTAAAGGGCCATTTGCCAACGTAAATGACATTGCTACCCAAAAAATCAAAACTGTCGCGGATGTTTTTCTCCAGCGAATCAACCAGGGTTAGTACAGCTATAATAGAAAATATACCAATGGTTACTCCTAATAAAGAGAGTACGGTACGAAGAATGTTGGATTTGAGGGCACGCCAGGCGAAACCAAGGCTTTCAAAAATGAGGCGTAAAGTTAGCATGAGGGTTTAACGAGCTTTTGTCAATTTCGGGTTGCAATAAACACGGTTTTTTACTGAATCCTTTCTGTTTTTCGATCCAAATGTCAAAGATTCAGAAATGAGACGTCTAAACCTTGAAATTGTTTCTAAAAACTACTCATGAAATTTCATTTACCAATGAAACATATCCTATTTTTGCGTCCTTAATTTAAAAACGCCCCCTTCTGTGGGGATTAAAGCCCGTAAGCTTATGAAACTTTCTGAGTTCAAATTTGAAATTCCCAACAGTCTGATTGCTTCACACCCTGCCGAAAACCGCGATGATGCCCGGATGATGGTAATCCACCGCAGCACAGGCAAAATCGAACACAAGGTTTTTAAAGATATCGTCAATTATTTTGAGGAAGGTGACGTGATGGTGGGTAACGATACACTCGTATTTCCTGCCCGTTTGTACGGACGTAAGGAAAAAACCGGTGCCAAAATTGAAGTATTCCTGCTTCGCGAGTTAAATGCAGAAATGCATTTGTGGGATGTGCTTGTTGATCCGGCCCGTAAAATCCGTGTAGGTAACAAATTGTATTTTGGCGATGGAGACCTGGTTGCTGAGGTAATTGATAACACAACCTCGCGCGGCAGAACAATTCGCTTTTTATTTGATGGCGACTCTGCTGCTTTTGATAAAATTGTTGAGACGCTGGGTGAAACTCCCCTTCCAAAATATATCAAGCGCAAAGTTGAGCCTGCCGACAAAGAACGCTTTCAAACTATTTTCGCTAAAAATAAAGGCGCTGTATCTGCACCCACAGCGGGTATGCATTTTACCAAACAGTTGGTAAAGCGTTTACAGATTAAAGGTGTTGATATGGCCTTTGTCACGTTACATATTGGGTTAGGTACCTTCCGCGCTGTGGATGTGGAAGATCTTACCAAGCACAAAATGGATTCTGAGAATTTTATCGTGGGTTCGGAGGCTGTCAAAATTGTTAACCGTGCCCTCGATGAAAAGAAAAAAGTATGTGCTATTGGCACCACAACCATGCGCGCGCTGGAAACAGCCGTTTCGGCAAATAACCGGTTAAAAGAGCGTGAAGGATGGACCGACAAATTCATCTTCCCGCCTTATGAGTTTAAAATCTGTAGTGCTATGGTAACTAACTTCCATCAGCCCGAATCAACGTTGTTGATGATGGCCTGTGCCTTTGGTGGTTTTGATCTGGTTATGAAAGCGTATGAGACTGCCAAAAAGGAAAAGTATAAGTTTCTCACCTATGGTGATTCAATGCTGATTATTTAATCATCTATCAAAATATATAAAAATGCCTGGTGACATCATCAGGCATTTTTTTTGATAGGCCTATGCTATGAATTTCGAATGAGGTATAGATGCAATGAAATTGCCACCGGGTAAAGAAAAAGATAAATGGGTGAAGGCTTTAAAAAACCCATCAACATGGTTACCGGAACCAGGAGTAAGAAAATACCTATACCGATAATCCAATTCTTATTTGGTGAATCTGATTTGTAAATCTGGAGTAGCCTGTACACCAGGTATGTAATTACTGCCACATTAAAAGCCAGAAGCAGAATCCGGATAAGTATCATACAATCAAAAAAGGTATTTTTACAAATCTATGCATTATAAAGAATATGCGCTGATCGTTGCCGGAGGCAAAGGAACCCGGATTAAAAGCCGGTTGCCAAAACAATTTCTCGAATTAAACGGAAAACCTATTCTGCTTCATACCCTGGAAGCTTTCTTTCGATATTCAGAAAAGATAATAATGGTTCTGGTACTTCCAGAAGATGACTTTGAAATCTGGCAGGAACTGTGCGAAAAGCACAACTTTAATAAGCCGATCGTATTACAAAAAGGAGGCGAAACCAGGTTTCAATCGGTTAGAAATGGGTTGGATAAAATTGAAGCTCCCGGATTGGTTGCTATTCATGACGGAGTGCGACCCCTTGTGAGCGAAGATATTATTGGTGCCTCCTTTCGCCTGGCTGCTGTACATCAATCTGCAGTTGCGGCTGTGCGATTAAAAGAGTCCATTCGGATGACTGACCAGGATAATACCAAAGCTATGGACAGGTCGCGATTCCGTTTGATTCAAACCCCTCAAACTTTTGATGTGGCACTTATCAAGCAAGCCTATCAGATGAAGGAAGATCCCAGCATGACGGATGACGCCAGTGTTGCTGAAAAATCTGGCCATGTGATTTCTCTCTTTGAAGGAAGTTATGAGAACATCAAAATCACGACTTCAGAAGATTTGATTATTGCAGAGGCCCTACTGAATTCGAAATCTTAAATTTTATTAAAACAGAAATGGCCACACATTAGTGCAGCCATTTTGAGATCTACCAATTGACTAATTGTCAAATTTAATATTCGTCTTCATTAAAGAAGAAATCCTCCTTGGTCGGATAATCCGGCCAGATTTCCTCAATGCTTTCATACGGTTGCCCGTCATCTTCCAACTCCTGTAGATTTTCTACAACTTCCAGAGGGGCTCCTGAACGAATTGAGAAATCAATCAATTCATCTTTGGTGGCCGGCCAGGGCGCATCCTCGAGGTACGATGCTAATTCCAATGTCCAATACATAGATTTGTCCTCCTGTTAATTTTCCGCAAAAATAGAATTAAATCACCCATAGTCAATAGGCACAGGTCGATTGTTCGGGAATTAAAAAAGTAACCAGTTTCTGTCATTTACTGCCTTACACCTATCTGTGGACTATTGACTCAAAAAAGCCATATTTGCGTTCTTATTTAACTTAAAATCTGCATGGCTGACGAAAAAATAATTTTCTCAATGACGGGTGTAAGCAAGATTTACCCGCCTCAAAAGCAAGTACTCAAGAATATATACCTCTCCTTTTTTTACGGGGCCAAGATTGGAGTATTGGGTCTTAATGGTTCTGGTAAATCCTCCTTGTTGCGGATTATTGCCGGAATTGATAAGGAATTTCAAGGCGAGGTTGTTTCGGATCTTGGATATTCAGTTGGCTATCTTGAGCAAGAGCCTCAATTGGATAAAACTAAAACAGTAAAGGAAATTGTTGAAGAGGGTGTAAAAGATGTAGTGGCCCTTTTGAAGGAGTTTGAAGCTATCAATGAAAAGTTTGCCGATCCGGTTGTAATGGAAGACCCGGATGCGATGGACAAACTAATCACCAAGCAAGGCGAAATTCAGGAGAAATTAGATGCCGTTAATGCATGGGAACTCGATCATAAACTAGAGCGCGCCATGGATGCGCTTCGTTGTCCGCCACCCGATTCTAAAGTTGAATTTTTATCTGGTGGAGAAAAAAGACGAGTGGCACTATGCCGTTTGTTATTACAAACCCCTGATGTTCTTTTATTGGATGAACCCACTAACCATTTAGATGCTGAATCAGTGCAGTGGTTGGAGGAGCACTTACGTCAATACAAAGGAACGATCATCGCGGTAACACACGACCGTTACTTCCTCGATAATGTGGCCGGTTGGATTCTTGAACTTGACCGTGGCGAAGGAATTCCCTGGAAAGGAAATTACTCAAGTTGGCTCGATCAAAAACAAAAGCGTTTAGCCCAAGAAGAAAAAACAGAATCAAAACGACAAAAATCATTGGAGCGTGAATTGGAATGGGTGCGTATGAATCCGAAAGGACGTCATGCCAAAGGAAAGGCGCGCTTAAACTCCTACGAAAAACTAATCAGTCAGGAGAACCGCGAGAAAGAAGAGAAACTGGAAATCTTTATTCCACCCGGCCCCAGATTAGGCAATAAAGTTATTGAAGCCAATGGCGTGTCAAAGGCGTATGGCGACAAGTTGCTTTACGAAAATCTTACATTCTCACTCCCGCCTGCTGGTATTGTAGGAATTATCGGACCCAATGGTGCCGGTAAAACTACTTTGTTCAAAATGATTACAGGCCAGGAAAAACCCGATAATGGAACCTTCTCTGTTGGGGAAACTGTAAAAATAGCTTACGTAGATCAGGAGCACGATGATCTGAAACCTGAAGATACTGTTTGGCAAGCCATCACAGGTGGACAGGAATTAATTCTGGTGGGAGGCAAGGAAATTAATTCACGTGCCTATGTGAGCAAGTTCAATTTTAGTGGAACCGATCAGCAGAAAAAAGTGAAAGAACTTTCTGGGGGTATGCGCAACCGCGCCCACCTGGCCATCGCCTTGAAGCAAGGCGGAAACTTATTGTTGCTCGATGAACCTACCAATGATCTGGATGTAAATACGCTACGCGCATTAGAGGAAGCATTGGAAAATTTTGGTGGCTGTGCCGTGATCATTTCTCACGATCGTTGGTTCCTGGACAGAGTATGCACTCATATTCTTGCATTCGAAGGAGATTCACAAGTGTTCTGGTTTGAAGGAACCTTCAGTGAATATGAAGAAAATAAAAAGAAGCGCCTGGGTGACGATCAACCTCATCGGATTAAATATAAGAAATTAGTGAAGTGATATTTTTATAAGTAGGCAGTAAGCAAATTACAATAGGCAAGAATTTTCCTTGCTTACTGCTTATTGCCTACTGCCAACTTGAAATTTTCATGAAAGGACTTATCACCGTAATACTTCTTGTGCTTTCCAACACATTCATGACCTTCGCTTGGTATGGTCATTTGAAGTTTAAAGAAATGAAGTGGAGTGCAAGCCTTCCCTTGATTACGATCATTTTAATCAGCTGGGGGATTGCATTGTTTGAATACATCCTACAGGTTCCTGCAAACCGAATTGGTTTTAAAAATTACGGTGGACCATTTTCACTTGTTGAATTAAAAGTAATCCAGGAAGTAATTACGCTTATTGTGTTTGTCGTTTTCTCCCTTTTGTTTTTCAAGACCGAATCCTTTCGATGGAATCATCTTATCGGATTCATTTTTCTGATCCTCGCAGTTTACTTTGTCTTTAAAAAGTGATTTCTACTTCTTATTAGATATCGGATTTTGGGTCAGGCGATACATCAGAAGCGCTATCCGTTTAGTCTGTTTCGGAAGCCAATTCAGGTTGGCATACTCTTTATCGGTATGACCATGTCCTCCAAAAAGTCCTAAACCATCAATAGCCATATCAACATAGCCTGCGGTAAATGAAATATCCGCTGCACCGGCATCCCTGGGATTAACGGCCGTTACTTTTCCTAAACCAAGATCCTCGCTTACTTTCGTATAGTACTCCAGAAGTTTTTTATTTCCGTCCGTTGGCGCCAATGGGGGATATCCTTCATCGAAGGTTAACGTGGCATTTGTTTGAGGTAGATGTTTATCAACTACACGTTGCATTACCTCCTGCGCCCGCTTTAATTGCTCCGGAGAAATAGCACGAATATCACCGGTAACTACTGCCTGTTTCGCAACAATATTTCCCTTACCAAAAGCAGATCCTCCATCCAACACAT
>DAOOCD010000114.1:0-11110 GCA_035408225.1 Cyclobacteriaceae bacterium
CGGAGAGAAATCTCCCTTTCTATAGGCATTCAAAGCCTGTTGCAGAATCCTAATCAAGGTTATCTGCCTTATCATATAGTTTTAGTCCTTGCATAAGCCGATTGATGGCTTTAGCTAATCTGTCAACTTTGGTTTCTTCCTTTTTAGCGGAGTAAATCCATTGAACGTAAAGCTTCTGCTCGCTTTCGGAAAGAGATTGGAAGAATTTAAGCGCTGCTGGTTCATCCTGCAAACACAGTAACATTTCATCGGGTACTTCCAGGGGTTCATTGTCTGGATATAAGATCACGTGAACCTGATCTCCGGCATTCTTTTTAATTTTCTTTCTGATCTCAGCCCTGACAGGAAGAAAGAGGCTGCCATTCCCCATAGGCATGAGGTGGTATTTTCGAATTTCATACCCATCAATGGTACCCCTTACTTTCACCCACCCGAAGTGTGCTTTCTTATCCTGCAAAATCTCTGGTATACGGGCAAAGGTCCAGCCGCCTTTGCCAGGAAATTTTTCCAATCGATACTTCTTGTTAACGAGGGGTCTTTTGGGCTTTTTCACAACACAATGATCAGGTTCTCGAATAAGGATTTGAACCTGAGCAATTTACTTTTTCTTTTACATACTATTCTGGCTGCTCATCGGGCAAAGAGATAATAGATCACGACAATAATGATAGCGCCTATTGTTGTAAGCAATAGGCCATTCAAGCGTTTATTTTTAAGGAAGAAGATCATTAGAAAACCAGATAGTGAAACCAGAATCATGAGGACTGCGCTGATGTCGATCAGCCAGGCCCAGGCAGATCCTGTATCGCGGCCTTTGTGTAAGTCATTCATAATGGCTACTGCACCCGATTTCGTTACCGTCAATTCATAGCTGCCGGTGGTCCGGTCAACAAACGCATCAGCTGCATAGCCCGGACCTTTAAAGGATACAGAACATTCGGCATCATCAATAAGGAAATCATTCACTCTCGCTTTTATACCGTGAGTGTTTCTTAAGTATTCAACAATCTGAAGTTTATCGATCGTAGCTGAGCCCGCTACCCAGTCAAGCGTAAGTTGGCCATCTACCTGCTCCACGCGCTGCTGACCTTCAATCCAATTGGTATGATTAAGTGTAATTCCAGTGATGGCAAAAAAAAGTAATGATGCGAAACTAAACATCGATAAGTAAATGTGTAGCCAGCGGGTCCATGCGGCAATCTCCCTTTTTATCATACTTAATAAAATTATCTAGTTCTTAACTTTATGATAGTCGAGTGAGGCTGAGGTGATTTCAATGCCGCCAGTAAGGTCAATGTGTTTTGGTTTACCATTCCACTCTATTTCCTGTTTGAGTAACTGATAGGTTCCATGCTCGCGGGCTGCCTCAATATAAATCGTGTACTTTCCTGGAGGGACGGGTTTTCCCTGTTCGTCCAGCCCATCCCACGTAAGTGTGTATTTACCAGCCGATCGCGTTGCGCTGCTGATGGATTCCATTACGGCAGGATCCATTTTGCCGGGTTGATTTTTGGAATACCAGCGTTTGAGATCCGGGAGCCACCGCGACTTGTTATACCAGACTGCCAGATTACGAATGGATTCTTTCTTTTTGTCCTCTACCCAAACGGCAACAAACGGCCTGCGAAACCGGCCTTCAAAACGGGCCAATTCCAACTCAATAGTCATTTCATATTCTCCATTTGCACGAATGTCCAATGGCTTTGTTACCTCCGCAGAAGTTTCTTCAAGTGCTTTCCAGCCGGTGCTAACAATTTCCTGACCGGCTTTTGTAATGATCTGATACTCGACACCGGAGATTTGTTTGGCCAGTACGGCACTTTCTTCCGGTGAAAGTATATTGAATGCCGTTGCCAAAGCTCCGGCATCCGTGGCGTGTTCAGCAACTACCGTAGCACTAATTATGTCTGTTGTTGGAAAAGCAGTCCGTACATCCAGAATGTGAGAATACCACTGTTCTCCAATTTTAAAACCTCGTCTGTAATTACCGCTGGTGGCGATTGCCTTGTTGTTAATTTTAAGTATGGCAAGCGGTTTATCATTTTCAGCATCGGCAACTGGATCAGACACGCGAATTCGTTCCTGCTGAATTCCGGTTACATGGATGTCGCCACCGATGTTGATTACAGCGCCTGTAACACCGGGTAGAAGCATGATTTTTTCTGAGACTTTGCTAATGATATAACTCTTCACAAATGAATTGAGAACGAGTGGGTCGGTTGATAAGTGAGTTGCCGTGTGATCCGTATTTAACTCCCAGTGCGGGCGATTCATTGCCGAAGCTGCATGGGCAAGTTCATCAGCCGTTGGTAGTACCTGGTTAATGGAGGCTTTTTTCCACAAGGCGGATGCTATTTCTGCAGAAGCGTTCAATGCTCCTCCGGTTTTCACGTTCCATTGATCAAAAAGGGTTAGCACCTCAAAAAGTTCAGGTGAAATGGAGACTTCCCTATTAAGTGTCTTTTGCCAGCGACTTACTTCACTTGTCGGATCATAGGTGCTGAGAATACTGTTTAACCGATCGATCTCAGCCAGAGCAACTCGTTCTGCCGTACTGGCAAGTTGCCCGGATGAAGCAACGACTTTAAGTTCAAACGAGGTGCCAAGCACATTTTCATAATTGAACTGATAAACCTGGCTGACGGGTGCCCCTGCGGAGCAAATAAAAAGCAACAGAACCGAAGCGATAACAGAGAACAAGGAAGTTTTCATAATTGAACCAGACTTTGCTGGTTAGACAAGGAATACCTGCCTACTATTCCCAACCAGGGATTTATTTTATCAACAGGATAAAAGATTATTCCTTCAACAAGTCACCATGTTACTCTAACTACTTCAACTTTGCTTTGAAAAAATCTACTGTGCGTTGCCACGCCAGTTCAGCAGCTGCTTTGTCAAAACGAGGTGTACTATCATTGTGGAAACCATGATTTACTTCCGGATACACATAGGCAGTGTATTCTTTGTTGTTCTCTTTCAGAGCCTTTTCATAGGCAGGCCAGCCTTCATTCACTCTTGTATCCAGACCTGCATAGTGAAGTAGTAAGGGAGCCTTGATCTTAGGAACATCCTCTGCTACTGGCTGACCACCGTAGAACGGAACGGCAGCCGATAAATCCGGGATTCGCACTGCCATCATGTTTGAGATCCAGCCACCAAAACAAAATCCAACTACACCTACTTTGCCATTGCAATCAGGATGCGCTTTAAGATGGTTATAGGCTGCAATAAAATCTTCAAGCATTTCATTGCGATCACGCTTGCTCTGCATTTCCCGGCCCTTATCATCATTACCCGGATAACCACCCAGCGGAGTGAGTGCATCGGGAGCTAAGGATATAAATCCTGCAACCGCAGCGCGCCTTCCTACATCCTCGATATAAGGATTGAGACCCCGGTTTTCATGCACTACAATTACACCGGGCAACTTGCCCTTTGCATCAGCAGGTCGCGAAAGCAACCCCTTGATGGTGCCACCGCCTTTTGGTGAATCATAGTTTATATAATCAGATTTTATTCTCGGATCGTTTTGTTGAACCTGGATAATGTGGTAGTCGGGGCTGATGAAACTAAGCAGCGATGCCACCGTGATACCCCCCACCGCATAGGTAGAAAGTTTATCCAGAAACAATCGTCTTTCAATACGGTTGTGGGCATAGGCATCATAAAGATCAAATACTTCCTGCTTGATGTCTTCTTTTTTAATTTCTTTCATATCAGCTTTGGTTTTAGTCGGTAGGGTGTAATGGGATTTATGACAAGAATTT
Source organism: Cyclobacteriaceae bacterium (assembly GCA_035408225.1). Lineage (GTDB taxonomy): Bacteria > Bacteroidota > Bacteroidia > Cytophagales > Cyclobacteriaceae > ELB16-189. Next base: position 3,768 of record DAOOCD010000114.1, read on the forward strand.
ACCCTTATTCAAAGAAAGGATGTTTTTTGAAGATCTTTTGTTAACAAGTTCCTAAATTAGAAATATTTCATCCCGATAAAAGGTTTTTTTTTATTCAAACGGAAGGGATAGAAAATTACTTGCGTTGATTGTCAAGCCTGATTTTTGTTTCCCGAGCTGTTTTAAACATGGCATCAAGCGCTGCCCGGTCATAATATTTTCCCTGTGCGACCACACTGTTCACCGACCTCAACGCATTAATACTCTCAAGTGGATTTTGGTCGAGTAAAACAAGGTCGGCATTCTTACCTGTGGCAATTGAAGCTGTCTTATCGGCTACATCAAAATAGTAAGCACCATTCAACGTGGCTGTTTGTAAAATCTGCAATGGGCTAAGTCCAGCTTCCTGAAATATTTCCAATTCCTGAATCAGGGACTCAGCCGGATACACATACGTGTTTAAAGCAGCGGCATCACTGCCTGCTATTATCTTCATGCCTGACTGGTGGATTAACGGAATTTGTGAACGTAGAAACAGGTACCGGTCTTTGCGTTGCTGACTTTGGGCCGCTGTTTCAGTACCCATTCGTTGGATGCGCCATTGATAATTCGCTACAAACTTTTCGGTCAGGTAATTTAGAAACTCATCGCCACTGTGATCGGTTTCATCGAGGTAAGCCAGTTGGCGACCACCAATCAAGGTGGGGCAAACAAACAATCCGGCCCGACCAAGGGCTTTATACTTTTCATTGGCAAGTTGTTGATTAAATTCTGCAGTGTAGCGCGCGTCTGCTTCAGCCCGGGTTATTTTACCTTCCCGTAAATCGGCAACAATGTTCGCTTCATCGCTTCCCAATCGCAAAAGATAACTGGCATGTTCTACACTTGTATATCCAGCTCCGCTAAGTTCTTCTATCGTAAGATCAATGGGTACATGTCCGGATACCCGATATCCCCGGGCATGAGCTGCCTGTACACTTTTTAGAAATAAGTTACCACTTAGCGTATTCTCCGTGATTTTTACAAAGTCGACCTTGTAGGTATCCAGCAGATCAAGCATCTGATTCAATTCAACTTCATTTTCAATTTCCAGATCTCCTTTCCAGATGGAATTCTTCCCTTCCAGCTTTCTTCCAGCAGTAAAAATGGTTGGTCCCGTTATAGCACCCGATTCAATTTCGTTTCGCCACGCAAGCACCTGCTCGCCCAGATCGCTGGCACAATCGCGAATAGTTGTAATACCATAAGCCAGAAATACCGGGAGTAAAGCTTTGTTATCTTCTACCAGTTCAGCGCCTTCGAGGTGCACGTGCATATCCCACAAGCCCGGGATAAGATATTTTCCCTTACAATCAATTTGATGAGCTTTGGCAACCCCGCGTTTAAGTTTGCTGTACTCCCCAACAGCCTTGATTTTCTTATCTTCAATCAACACGGCCCCCTTTTGAATGACCCCGTTCTCTACATGGATAATATTGACATTGTAAAATAGTGTTGTATTCTTCTGACCGAAGGCGGTGGTCACTGTGAATAAAAGGAGAAGCGAGATAGTCTTCATATGGGTTACGTGGGTACAAAATAGCAAATCTGGTGTAACAAATGTTACTGACTATTTACAGTCGGTCAATGAACTTTGTGAAAAAGTAACGCATGAAATCGAAATACATCGCTCTGGTAGTCCTCCTCATAGCTTCCACTGGTTTTATTTTCTATCCACGCAAAGATAAATCAAATGTGCCGCAGGGGTTTACCTCGGAACTGGTAGATGCAAACAATGCTCCGGTATCGCTTGCTCAATTCAAAGGGAAAGTTGTGTTCATCAACAATTGGGCTAGCTGGTGCCCACCCTGTATTGCCGAGATGCCCTCAATTCACAATCTGAAAAATCAGTTGAAGACTGAAAATATTGTTTTTGTTATGGTATCCTATGATGACGCTCCTAAAAAAGCCCTTCGGTTCATGCAAAAAAAGAATTTTGAATTTGAAGTTTATTTTCCCGGAAAGAAGTATCCGTTCCATACAGAATCCATTCCGGCAACTTTCGTATTGGATAAAAATGGAGTTGTGGTCGCTTCGCATTCAGGCATGGCTAATTTTGATAGCCCCGAATTGCTTACGAAGATTAAAGATTTGTTGAATAAATAGAACCACTGATTTTAGTCAGACTCCCTAAGCCAATAAATGGCTTCCTGACGGCTCTCAAAATGCCGGACCTTCATAGATTCAATTTCGGTCAATGAGTCAATGGTTCTCTCAGCCGATCGATTAAAAATATCCTGACTCAGTACACTTCCTAGTTTAATTACACCTTTGGCCTCTGCCTTTGGAAACCAGCGATTGGCGGCCCAACCCAGATCTTGCTGGGATATTATTTTCCAGTTCGTGTTGTCTGACAGAATTTTATTTACTCCGGTCTTATCCAGTGCATCCAATATTTTAGCAGCAAGCTCGCGAAATTCTGTGCTGGGAATAAGTCCCTTCCACAATAGTTCAATAAAACCATAGTCTCCACTGAACCAAATCTCAAGGTGCGAACTTTCGCAGATTTTTGTGTCAGACATAGTTCGAAGAATTGCTATGATCAAAGTAACATCAAGTTTATAGGTAACACAGTGATCCATGTTACATAGCAAAAAGATATAGTTTGGCAGATGATTCGAAATCTTTATCTTTCGTTTAAGTACCCTTACTAATTACCGACTCAACCTTATCTCTATGTATTTAATTCTTGGCTTACTTGTGTTTGTCGCCCTGGGCGCTATCCTTACCTACAATAGCCTGATCGGTGCGCGCAACCAGGTAGAGAATGCCTTTGCTACCATTGATGTGATGCTGAAAAAACGGTATGATCTGATTCCCAACCTGGTTGAAGTGGCCAAGACGTATATGAAACATGAGCAGGATCTTTTTACAAACCTCGCCAGCCTGAGGGCCAAAGCCACAGCACCAAGCGCAACTTCTGACGAAAAAGTACACCTGGAAAATCAGATTTCCGGCATGATGAAGAACCTGATGGTGTCCGTTGAAAATTACCCGGAGTTAAAAGCGAGTGAACAGTTTTCCTTGTTACAGCGCAGTTGGAATGAAACGGAAGAACAAATTTCGGCTGCCCGCAGGGCCTTCAATGCTGCTGTTACACAATACAATAATGCAGTCGAAAAATTTCCTTCCAACATTTTTGCGTCTATGTTTGGCCACAAACGAAGAGAGGTATTTGTGATTGCCGAAACGGAACGTCAGAATGTGAATGCAAAGGCCCTCTTTAACTCCTGAGCGTTTGATGCAACCAGTAGAAAACTTCCAGTCCTTCTATAACACCACGCTCCGTCCAAAATTAAAAGAGATAGATGCACAGCGACAGGCGATTGTAGATAAAATAAAACTTTATGGAGCCGTTGGAATTGGCGGAGGACTGCTGCTTCTTTTTTTTAATGCGGGCATGTTCCCATTAATTATCGTAGGAGCCGGTCTTTACTTCTTTTACCAGCATCACGCTAAGGCATTTCGGGAAACGTATAAGCAGAACGTGATCCGGACCATGATTACTGCAGCCGGGCTAACCTATGATCATAACTCCCGTATCCAACAAAGTGAGTATGAAAAAAGTAAACTCTTTTTAAAAAAAATTAACCGGTACTATGGTGATGATTACGTAAGTGGCGTTGTCGGAAAAACAGCCATCCGGTTTTCGGAAGTGTTTACTCAGTATGAGCAAAATAATGGAGATGAGAAAACACTGGAGACCATTTTCCGGGGTATTCTATTCATTGCCGATTTCAATAAAGAATTTGCAGGTGAAACAATTGTTCTACCCGATGTTTCGGAAAGTGCCTTAGGTGGCTTTGGTAGCTTCCTGCAAAGCCTGAATTATGCACGTCCGCAACTGGTTAAGTTAGAAGATCCGGATTTTGAAAAGAATTTTGTTGTGTATGGTACCGATCAGGTGGAGGCTCGGTATATTCTCTCTCCGGCACTGATGCAGCGTATCGTGGAGTTTAAGACGAGAACTGCGGCCCGGGTTTCTCTCTCGTTTATTGATTCACATGTTTATATCGCCATCCCTATTAATAAGAATCTGTTTGAAGCCCCTTCCCTTTTCAAGTCGATTGATAATTACAAACAGTTGTCCGAATACAATGGCTATATACAAATGTGTGTGAATATTGTTGAACTGCTTGATCTGAACACCCGAATCTGGTCAAAGGACTAACTCATCTTAAGTAACTTAGCAAATGGCTCAGGCTATCACGCGCAAAGAAATCCGTAAAACCCAAATTGTCAGATACGAGGACATTCGAAATTCCCTGAAAACCGGGGATCTTATATTTTGCTCTGGAAACTACACATTCTCAAAAATCATTCAACGCTTTACCAAATCCGTTTGGAGTCATGTGGGTATTGTCTATTATGATACTGGCATAGACCGCATGTTGGTATTGGAAAGTGAAAAATTATACGGGGTAAGACTGGCTCCATTATCAAAATACATCAAAGATTATCACGGCAAAAACAAACCCTATAAAGGAGTTATTGCAGTTGCACGCCTGGAACCCGAGTTGGATGTGGAAGTAGTTAAGAAAGGAATAGGTTTTGGAATGGATGAGTTAACCAAACCCTATGATGACTGGGAGATCCTGCGGATTGCCTTCCGGATCTTGTTCAAGATTGGTAAACGGGTACGCGACAGAAAATATATTTGTTCGGAGTTAGTACAGGCTTGTTTTCAACGGGCCGACATTAAATTCTTGTATCGCAATAAGATCATCAGTCCGGATGATATCTGGAATGACAGCCGGCTAGTGATGAGGTATCGGATTTTATAGCGGGTATTTCTTAACTCATGGCTGCATACATTCATATTCCTGATCACATACAGTATGAAGATGAGTATCTGCTGGTAATCAACAAGCCCGCAGGCCTGATGGTGGAGCCCGACCGGAACGGGCATCCCAACCTGTTGCATCAGGTGAAAAGTTACCTCAAATCACTTATGCGTGAACCGGGTGAAGTATATGCACAACATATTCATCGCCTGGACCGGCCCGTAAGTGGCCTTATTCTTTTTGCAAAACAAAGATCTGTGTTAAAAAACCTGAGTGAGCAATTTGCAGAACGAAAAGTCAGGAAGTACTATCAGGCACTAACCACGCATGCGCCTCTATTAAGAAGCGGAACCCTGGAACATTGGCATCGCAAGGAAAAGAAAAAGGCAGTAATCTATGCTGATGAAGTCCCCTATGCAGAAAAGGCAATCCTGACCTATACTGTTTCTGATTACCCTGAAAATCGGTTTCAGTGGAATATTGAGTTACATACTGGAAAGTATCACCAGATTCGTGCGCAATTATCAAGTGTTGGTTGCCCCATCGTTGGCGATAGTCTTTATGGTTCTGTGGATGAATATCATCCCGACTCTATCGCACTCCACGCGTGGAAACTTGTGTTCTTTCATCCGGTAACGAATGAAGAGTTGATCATTGAAAGCAAACCAAAGTTTTAAGTATCTAATTGTTCAAACATCTCCCTTCCTGAATTTACTCTTCAAATGGTCTGACAACCTGAGAGTAAGTGCCACCAGTGTCAAGGTCGGATTCGCTGCCCCTGCGGTTGCAAAACAAGAGGCTCCTGCCATATAGAGGTTGCTCAAGGAATGAATTTTACACTGTTGATCAACCACACCGGTCTTTGGATTATCGGTCATCCGGGTTGTACCCATGTGATGCCAACCGCCACCCGTAAAGGCCGGCCATGTTTCATCCTTTTCATCATGAAGGTATTCCATCAGCTTTACCCGGCCAGCTCCAACTCTCCCTACCTGCTGACCAATCAATTCATAGAGCTTTCGAATACTACGTTTCTCTAACGAAGTGAGAACCCAATGTAACTTACTTCGGGGAACGCCCAGCGCATCTACTTCCGTATCCAGGGTAATTCGCGATAGAGGATTGGGTGCCTGTTCAATACGTGTAAAGAGTTCGAATGCCTGATACTTTTGATTGGGTTGTGGTTCCTCATCTTCTGAAAATCCGGCCTGAAGACTGTCAAGACTCTTGCGTGGGTCTTCATCCGACCACATATCGATGATCGCCTTTTGTCTTCTTGCTACTTCGAGTGGAGTAAGCGAAGCGGTACCATTCAGTATAGAATGCTTGCGCTGAACTTCAGGTGTGATGGCAAGTTCCGCCCGTGGCCTCCTGGTACTATCATATTCATACAACTTTAATTGGTCTGGCCGGGTAAGCCAAAGTTCAGCAGACTTTATTTCCAGGTGTTCCATAAAATACCGGCCTACATGATCATAATCATTTCCCAATCCTTTTGCTGCCTGTTTATTGGCCGCTAATAAGAGCCGGGCGTTTTGAATGGTAGAGCAAGCCAGCACAAAATACTTGGCTTTTACGTGAAGCTCTTTTCCCGCATGATTTTTTGCAATGACATAATCAATCGAAGCTACGGCCTCGTTGCCTTTGATATCTACCACATTGGCATACGTATAGAGATGAATGTTCTTTGCTTTTACGATTGGTTCACGATAGGTTTTTCCGAAGCGCGAGGGTGGACTGAACTGCCAGATCTTATTCCAGACCACTTCGTTATCGACCACGGGTATTAGCTCAGGATCTCTTTGTTGCCAGTATTTCAAATCGTATTCATAGGGACCCAATTCAAGATAAGGATGAGCGCGGGCATAAAAAGGATCAAGATCTTGTTTGCTGATCGGCCAGCCGCTATGCTCCATCCATTCACGTTTCTCAAAATCGATGGGATCGTACGTAGAACAGAAACCAGACCAATGGCCTGTAGTGCCGCCAAAGTAATGAAGCCTTGCCGACTTTAATGGAAAGTAGCGCTGCCCGGTAGTTTTGCCAGCATAGAGATCTTGTACATTATCGTCATACTCAAAACCACCACCTTCCAACAGGATAATCTTTGCACCTGAGTTAATCCATTCCATCGCCATGCTGATTCCGGCTGTTCCGGCACCCACAATGCAGATGTCACCTTCTATAATACTTTTAACCTCGAGATTCCTGGCGTCTATGTGCATATCATGAAGTGCGGGTTAGAAAAAAGAGACCACATTGCCGGGCTTCCGTTTGGGATAAAACCCACCCGTTAAGAACAATTGTCTGGCCGGTTGAAAAATCATGTTCACTCTTTTCACTGATAAAATCTTGCAGCGACTTTTCTGATGAAGGGTTGAAAGGATTTTCAGCCTCTGCTTTCAATAGTTGTTTCTCAATGGCGGAAATTTTTGATTCCCTTGGGACACGCTCAATGTATGAATTACCAATTGCCATCAATTCCGTTTCGCTGCAGAATTGTTCAAGTACTGAAGGTACAGACAGAATCGCTGTCCATTG
>DAOOCD010000115.1:0-3737 GCA_035408225.1 Cyclobacteriaceae bacterium
TAGGTAGCTTCAATGGTATGAAGTTCTTCTTTCTTTACCAGCAGATTTTTTTCGTCACCACTTTTGCCGAGTGTGAATACGTGGGGATGTTCGCAGAAAAGTAAAAAGTTATTTGTTGATAGTTGTTCGTTGGGAGCGAGAACACGGTTTTGAGACTTTACATCCAGTATAGATTGAAACAAATTCGTCTGATAATCCCAGGCTTGCTGATAATCTATCTGGCCAAGATCAACGAATTTGGTTTTCTTATTTAGAAGTGTGTTCACTTAAGCCGGGATAACTCTTCCTTCAGAAGATCAATTGCCTCTACGGGTGCAGCCTCTACGCCATTTTCTTTGGCAAGGAAATAGGAAATCCAATCCGTGAGATGAATCAGATAATAGTATTGTTCAAGGAGCGAAGCCCCTTCGGCCACGATGTCAATAATAGGATTGGATCGCTTTTCAAAAATTGGTCGACAGATTTCCATGCGCTTTTCTACGCGCTCGTGATCATGATCGGAATAGAGATAAATTACTTGTGCATGTTGCAAAACAACTTCCGGAAATTGCCAGCCAACAATTTCGTTGTGATTCATTTCCGGGAATGTGTTGATGTGGGCCAGTTGCTTGGCGTTCTCATTGATCTGATTCTGGAAACGAGTGGCCATTGCTTTCAGGCGCTCATCGCAATAAATGATAGGGAGTTTACCTTTCAATTTTTTGGCAATCAATTCAGCTTCTGATTGAATGGCTTTTTCGCCCCGGTTAAGATATTCAATAGCATTTTCAGTCTCTTTAATAAAGGCTGCGCCTATCAGGTTAGTGTGATAAAGTGCATAAAGCAAAGAGACCATCATATAACCAAGATTTCCGCGCGGGCTTTTCGAGCCGCCCGGAATTTGAATCCAGAACAGGTTATATTCTTTTGCTAACTCGAGCATTTTGCCGCCCGAAGTAATGCAGATAATGTGGGCCCGCTTCAGCATTGCTTTGTTAATAGCAGCTAGCGTTTCTTCAGTATCGCCACTATACGAACAGGCTATAAAAAGCGTATGCGGACTAACAAACTGAGGAATATTATACCCTTTACAAACTGTAATGGGGATGGGTACACGACCAAAGGTCAAAGATTCAACGAGGTTGGCGCCAATACCAGAGCCCCCCATACCGGTTATCAGAATATTGCGGATATCGCTACCGGGCCGGACTAAATCTACTGATTGCCCGATTTTTAAAGCACTGGCCAATTGTAATGTGAAGCCTTCAATTAGTTTCTTCATTCCGGGTGTGATAAATTCGTTCAAAGGTAGAACATTCTCATGAGCGATAAAATCAAAAAGGGAAGAGAAGCGGAGAACATGGCTGCTGATTTTTTGGTGAAGCAGGGATATGAAATTGTTGTACGCAACTATCGATACAGACGGTCGGAAATTGACTTGATTGTAAGAAAAGACAACTGGCTGATTTTTGTTGAAGTAAAGATGCGATCATCTAATGCGTTTGGATACCCTGAAGAGTTTGTGGATTATAAAAAGGCAAAGAATATCGTTTATGGCGCTGAGCAATACACATTCGAAAATGACTACAATGGGAATGTGCGTTATGATGTAGTTGCCATCAGTATGCAAAGCGGAGTGCCAGACATAAGGCACTTTGAGGATGCGTTTTATTAATCAGGCGTCTGACCGCCAGCCTTTGCCGAAGCGGCAACCCGCAGGCAGGCTTTGAGCGGTCTGACGCCTTACTATTACTATTACTTCGAATAAATCTCTTTCCCCTTCTCGTCCCACTCTTTACGCACATAAGGTCGCACGTCTTTTTCGAAAGGCTCTTTTGGGTAGGTAATAATTTTCTTCCGTTTTCCGTTGGAGTAATTTTCAATCCAATCGTTCACGCGCTCGCCCCAATGGTATTCACCTTGCACAGCAATCTGCCCGTTTTCATGGAAGTAATAGTAGTAGCCTTCCTTCTCACCGTATTCTATTGGAGTAATCTCTTTAATCTTTTTACGTTCGTTGGGATCGTAATAAGTCACAAGTGATTCCTTAGGCCAGCCCTTATAATATTTCTCTTTGTCTTCAACCAGATTTTGCCGGTCATAACGCATCCAACGTCCGTGGCGCGAGCCTTTAAAAAAAATTCCTTCTTCAATCAAAGCATCGCCCACCATTCTTTTATAGGGGCCATGGGCCAAGACACCTTTCTTAACATCAAAGGCACCCATACTTGTTTTACGAAGTTCCTTGCGGGTGAAATCATACCAGTAGACATCGCGGGCAAAGCCACTTGGTTTATCAGGCTTTTTAAGAACGTAAAATAATTCAATAGTCGTTTTGTCACCATACCCTTTGCGGGTAAATGCTTTCTTGGTTTTAATGCCATAGTAAACTTTTTTCTTTGGCTTTTTCTTTTTGGTGACGATGGGCTCGTCATTCTGATCCAATTCCAGCAGCGTAAAAGGCTTGTCGGTATCAAAAGTAAACTGCCCCTCTTGCACATTGGGTTTTTGTTGGGCCAGGGCGCTAACAGAAATGATTAGGAAACAAAGAAGAAGACTGCGTTTGATCATAGTTATGATAAACGAAGGTAGAGAAAAAATATTACGATAGATTGAAAATTGGCAGTAAGCAAAAGCAGTAGGCAAAAAGTAACTGGTACTTATTGCCTACTGCCTATTGCCCTTTGCCTACTGATTTAACCCACCAACTCAACACTCCTTTTAACAAACGCGGTTAAGTCCGCGCCTGTAAGCATATTCTGCGAAAGCAACGCCAGATCATACACCTGCTTGGCAAGTTTGGTTTTATGTTCTTCGGTTTCAGCTTTTAGTATTTTTTGAACCAACGCATGATTGCCATTGATAGCTACATTGTAGCTGTCGGGCATAGCACCCATAAAGCCAAAGCCACCACCACCGCCAGTGCGCGCCATGTCTTTCATTCTGCGCATCCACTCACTCATGGTAATGGTTACAGGCAGATCATCTGGTGAGAGTGACTCTACTGCCAAAGTCATAGCTTTATTATTGATAGCGCTTTCAAAGATTTTCTTTACAGACTCTTCTTCTTCTTTGCTCAGAATACTGGCGGCTTTTTCATCTTTGGCAATCAGTTTATCAATCGTGTCACTATCAACGCGTCTCAACTGTGTCTTCTCAAGCTTTTGCTCTAAATGATTAATGAAGTGACTGTCGAGGACACCATCCAACACCAGTACATCATAAGCCCGGTTTTTAGCAATCTCAATAAATGAGTGTTGCTTGTTGGCATCACTGGTATAGAGGTAAACAACGTTCTTATCCTTATCAGTTTGATTGGGCTTAACTTTTTCTTCATACTCCTTTAGAGTAAAGTACTTGCCTTCAGTGTTTTTCAACAGGGCAAATTCTTTTGCCTTTTCGGAAAACTTTTCATCGCTGATAATGCCATATTTCACAAACACACTGATATCGTCCCACTTCTTCTCAAATTCTGCGCGGTCTTTGATAAACATATCCACCAGTTTATCGGCTACCTTTTTAGTGATGTGGGCGCTGATTTTTTTTACGCTCGCATCGCTCTGCAAATAACTACGCGACACGTTCAGCGGAATGTCCGGTGAATCCAACACGCCATGTAACAGCATGAGGAAATCCGGTACAACATCCTTCACCTCATCCGTAATAAACACCTGCCGTGAGTACAACTGAATTTTATTCCGCTGCATCTCAAAGTCATTTTTAATCTTAGGGAAGTAGAGGACTCCCGTAAGGTTGAA
>DAOOCD010000115.1:3837-11002 GCA_035408225.1 Cyclobacteriaceae bacterium
TGAAGAATTACATCTGTACCCCGGGTTTCTTTTGTGGCATCCGATAATTCAAATTCGGTGGAGCCATCGCATTCCCAACGGGCAGCATCTGTTCCTTCTTTGTATGATTTAGAGATTACCTCTACTTGATCGGCAACCATGAAGGCGGAGTAGAAGCCAAGACCGAACTTTCCAATAATATCTTTGGCGTCTGCTTTGTCTTTAAATTTTTCTACAAACTCAGTAGCACCAGAGAATGCAATCTGGTTGATATATTTTTTGATCTCCTCGGCTGTCATGCCCAGGCCTTTATCACTTACGGTGATGGTCTTTTTACTTTTATCAAAACTCACCTCTATTTTCAGATCTCCCAGTTCGCCCGCAAACTCACCTATGGAAGCAAGTTTTTTTAGTTTCTGGGTAGCATCTACAGCATTGCTTACCAGTTCCCGTAAAAAGATTTCATGATCGGAATACAGGAATTTTTTAATGATGGGAAAAATGTTCTCGGTATGGATGGATATCGATCCTTTCTCAGCTACAGTCGCCATAATTTTTGTCAGATTTTAGATATAATTTCAGATGCCCGGTAGGCTTCAAATGATGAGCCAATCCCGCCAAGGTGACAGGATGACAGAGCAAACTTGATTATGATTATAATTAGGCCCGTGGGGGAGAATTAATCTCCCGCCAGGGCTGAAGTACTCTGTTGGGCAGTTTCGATTTCTTCACCATCCTTGTTTAAAAACTTAAACTCAGTAATGGCCAATGAAGAATCTTTTACCATCGTAATCCACTTTTTGTATTTGAAGAAAAACTTAACCCGCTTGGAGATAATTCCCTTCGTGTAGTAGGCAAATAAAAATGGATGTAGTGCCAACACCATGTCGCGCTCATTTTGCTTTACAAAAAGGTGCTCGATGTGTTGCTCGATCTGGTCTGTTATTAAAATGGATGCCGTAATTTTTCCGGTACCATTGCAAGTAGGGCAAAGTTCTTTGGTAGTAATATTCATCTGAGGCCGAACCCGCTCGCGCGTAATCTGCATCAGCCCGAACTTGGAAAGCGGAAGTACCGTGTGTTTTGCACGATCCAGTTCCATCTCTTCCTTCATGGTATTGTAGATGACCTTCTTGTTTTCTGCGCTGCGCATGTCAATGAAGTCGACCACAATAATGCCTCCCATATCGCGCAGGCGAAGTTGGCGGGCCACTTCTTTAGCCGCCTCAATATTTACCGACATAGCGGTAGTTTCCTGGTTCTCCTCGCGGTTAGATTTATTGCCGCTGTTTACATCAATTACATGCAGCGCTTCGGTGTGTTCAATGATAAGATAACCCCCACCGCGTAAACTCACAGTTTGACCAAAAGCCGATTTGATTTGCTTCTCAATCCCGTAATGTTCAAAGATCTTGGCTTTACCGCTGTAAAGTTTGGCGATTTTCTCCTTCTCAGGGGCGATATTGCTGATGTAGCTCCGCACCTCTTCAAAGATCTTCTTGTCGTCAACATGTACGTTGTCAAACGACTCGTTGAGCACATCCCGCAATACGGAAGAGGTTTTACTTAGCTCCCCGATAATTTTATCGCGTGGGTTGCCTTCCACCATGCGTGCAATACCGTCTTCCCAGGTTTTCACCAGGCTACGTAAGTCTTTATCCAGCTCTGCTACTTCTTTCCCTTCGGCAACGGTGCGGATAATAACCCCAAAATTTTCGGGCTTAATAGATTGAATCAAACGCTGAAGGCGCTTGCGTTCGTCACTGCTGGAAATGCGCTTGGAAACATTCACACCCGAGCCAAAGGGTACTAATACCAGGTAGCGTCCGGCTATGGATAACTCGCACGAAAGTCGCGGGCCCTTGGTGGAAATGGGTTCTTTTACCACCTGCACCGGTAATAACTGGTTTCTCGAAAGTTGCTGGGCTATTTTCCCATGCTTGTCAATTTCTTTCTCGAGTTGGAATTTATCCAGTTTGCCTCCGGTGATCTTCTTGGTGCGAACAAGTTTGGTGAATTTCTGTAATGAACCGAACTGCGGGCCGAGATCCAGGTAATGAAGGAAAGCATCCTTCTCGTACCCGATGTCAATAAAACCTGCGTTCAGCCCCTGTACTACCTTTTTAACGGTACCCAGGTAAATATCACCTACTGCAAACTTACCGCCTCCCAAATCTTCATGGAATTCGACAAGTTGTTTGTCCCTAAGAAGAGCTATGCGACATCCGTCCTGAGTAGCACTAATAATAAGTTCGTTACTCAAAACTTTAAAATTTACCTCACCCCAGCCCTCTCCACAGGAGAGGGAGAAAATGAGTTGATGTTAAATTACTTCTTCTTATGTCTATTCTTTCTCAAACGCTTCTTGCGTTTGTGAGTAGCCATCTTATGCTTCTTTCTTTTCTTACCACTTGGCATAATGCTTTGGTTTTACCCCTCGCCTAAGGCGAGAGATGGTTTAACAACTATTTTTATTTTAAATCTTTCAGATACGAATCAGCTGTTGCTTGCACGGCTGGGTCACTATCCAACTTTTTTACTAACTCAAACTGCTGGCGTGCTTTTTCTTTGTTCCCCTTATTCATGTAGGCGACACCCAACAATAGTTGGCCTTGTACATGATTCGGATTAACTGCCTTAAGTTCTTCTAGTCTTTCGATAGCCCGGTCGTACTGACCCGACTGAACTGAAAGCATACCCATATTATATAAGGCAAACTCGTTTTTAGGATCTTCGGCCAACACCTCACGCATCATAGTAATGCCCTGCATCGGAGCTTTAGAACTCAGATAGGTCATGGCCATTTTGGTTTTCACCTCCAGGTTTTTGGGATTGGCTTCAAGAACCTTGCCCAGCCACTCGCGTGTTTTTTCAGCCAATTGCTCCTGTTTGGCTGGCTCCATAGCAAAGGAGTAAGCCTCGTAGTAACTGTTGCCAGCTTTTAAAAAACTCTCTGTTGTGTTAAAGAACGTTGCTGCTTTCTCTGCGAACCATGCTGCACTATCAAACTGACCTGCTTGTGTGTATAGGGTTCTTAAAGAGTCGGCAAAGATAGCATTTTTTTGATTCGCGAGGCCTTCTTCATAGCCGGCCTTTACAGACCGGATGGCTGCTGAAAGCGTGGCCGGGACCTCTGTATGCGCGCCCGGGGGATTAGCGGTAACAGCTGCATCTTCTTTCAACTGGCTTTCATTCTCCACCACCGACTTAGGCAAAAGAAAGATAAGCCAGATGAGAAGGCCTGCAACTAAAACTAAAATGATGCGTGTTTTTAACATTCGAGAATGGTTGTTAGTTATTAGTTGATGGTTGTTCGTAAATAATCGAACAACGAATCACCAACAACGAACAACGATTATTTTTCAGCCAGCTGCTTTACTTTGTCGCTGTTCTTGATCTTGTTAATGAAAATCTTAGCCGGCTTAAAGCTTGGGATGAAATGTTCATCTATAATGATGGCTGTATTACGAGAAATGTTGCGGGCGATTTTTTTCTTTCTCTTTTTGTTGATAAAGCTGCCAAATCCGCGCACGTAAATGTTATGACCACTGGCCATGTTTGATTTTACGATGTTGAAAAAAGCCTCTACGGATGCTGAGACATCGGCCTTGTCGATCCCGGTTTTTTCTGCGATTTGGTTGATTACGTCTGCTTTGGTCACGGTGTATAAGTTTATAAGTACTAAAAATTCAGGGCTGCAAATTTAAACGCAGTTTGTTCAAACGCAAAATGAATTTACTGATTATCATACAGATGCGATCATAGTTACGACTAAAAATCAAAACACACCAATAGATTGAAGCGTTTTTTAAGACATTCGCGCGGGAGTTGCTCAAAAAATGGACAAAAAACTTTTTTCAAAAAAAATAATTTCGTGGTACGAAGAAAACAAGCGAAGCCTTCCCTGGCGCGAAACCAGCGATCCCTATAAAATCTGGCTTTCTGAAATTATCCTGCAACAAACCCGGATTGCTCAAGGCTTGCCCTATTATTTGAAGTTTGTTGACAATTTTCCTGATGTAAAGTCTTTAGCGCAAGCTCCGGAAGATAAAGTGCTCCGCTTATGGCAGGGACTTGGCTATTACTCGCGCGCCAGAAATCTTCATACCTGTGCCAAACAAATTGAGTCGGAGTTGAGTGGACAGTTTCCAACTTCCTTTCTGGAACTTAAAAAACTTCCTGGCATTGGAGATTACACAGCGGCAGCAATTGCTTCCATTGCTTTTCGCGAACCCGTGGCTGTAGTTGATGGAAATGTGTTTCGTGTCTTAGCGCGTGTGTTTGGCATAGATAAAGACATCGCCAGCAACGAAGGCAAAGCCTTTTTCTTTGCTAAAGCCAACTCGTTAATCCCAGTTGATCAGCCAGATGTTTTTAATCAGGCGGTAATGGAGTTTGGCGCCTTGCATTGCACACCACAAAACCCTGCGTGCGACACCTGTACGTTTGCGAAAAGTTGTGTAGCTCGTTTACACGAGATGCAGGCGATGTTTCCCGTGAAGACTCCAAAACAAAAAGTAAGGAAGCGATACTTTAATTATGTGGTGATTAATCAACGTGGTAAGCTGTTGATGCGAAAGCGCAAACCCGGAGATATCTGGAACGGACTCTATGATTTCATGTTGCTTGAAACCAGGCGGCCCATAAGTGCTGAACGGCTTTGGAAGGAAGAGAAGAGTCTGAAGAGTATACCAATCACGAAAGTGAGTGGAATTTATAAACACATTCTTTCCCATCAGCAATTAATCACCAGGTTTATACAGATAACTATTATCTCGGCAGAATCACTTAAGCCTTTAATGAAAAGAGAAGATTTGAAGTTTTATACTAAGAGTCAGGTAGAACATCTTCCCAAACCGATCCTTATTAACAGGTTTTTGAAGGAATCAGGCTTTTTAGACGAGGGCCGGAAATTTTGATAATTTTACAGGCATCAATTATTGTAATTAAACATCTTAAAATATGGCAGGCGTAAACAAAGTAATCTTAGTGGGCAACCTGGGCAAAGACCCCGAAGTAAGAAATCTTGAGAATGGAGCTACTGTAGCCAACTTTACCATGGCTACCTCAGAAACATACAAAGACAAAACAACCGGAGAGAAAAAAGTAATAACCGAATGGCATAATGTAGTACTGTGGCGTGGCCTGGCCGACATTGCTGCCAAGTATCTGCACAAAGGTGATCAGGTTTACATTGAAGGCAAATTGCGCACCCGCAGTTGGGAGAAAGAAGGTGTAACCCGCTACACTACAGAAATTGTTGGCGATAACATGACCTTGCTGGGGTCGAAGCCAGCTGGAGGTGAACGTTCGGCTGCACCGCAGTATTCACAAGGCGGAGCAGAAGATATGAAAGGTGTTCCCGACAATTCAACAGACGATCTTCCGTTCTGATGATTAAAAATAAATTTAACAAGCAGTGCCCCATGATTGACAACCGATTCCTTTCCTGGGGCACATTTTTTTTTCTGATTACTATTTTGTTTTCGGCCTGTACGAAGGATTATCAACCCAAGCCAAAAGGATATAATCGACTTGTTCTGCCGGCTCAGCAATACAGGCTTTCGCCCGATTCTCTGCCTTACCAGTTTGAATATTCAACATCTGCACGCTTGTTGCGCGACTCTTCGTGGATTAGTGAGAAGTATTGGATTGAAATTTATTATCCATCATTGAAAGCCAATATTCACATTACTTATAAAAGACTTAATAACAAGGAAGATTTATTGAAGGCGTTGCTCAACGATTCGTATAACCTTACTTCCAAACAACAGATCAAAGCTTCGGCTATTGATGAACTGATAACGGTAACTCCAAGCGGTAAGACGGCCGTGATCGCAGAGATTGCCGGAGAGGTACCTACACAACTTCAGTTTACAATGACCGACTCAACCAGAAATTTTTTGCGAGGGGCACTTTACTTCAATACCGCTGTGCAAAACGATTCCCTGGCTCCGGCTATTGAGTTTATGAAAAAGGAAACGTTGCACTTTATCAATACAGTGCAGTGGAAGACTAATTAACAGATTAGTTAATTTGCACATCTTCAAATTAATCCATTGGCTAATTTCTTCGACTCCTCCCTCGAATTTCTTAAAGGCGTTGGCCCCCAACGCGCGGCCTTGCTGCAAAAGGAGCTGAAGCTTTTTACGTTTGGTGATCTCATTCAATACTTTCCGTTCCGTCATGAAGACCGCACCCGATTTTATAAAGTCAATGAAGTAAATGACTTAATGCCCCACGTTCAGCTCAAAGGAAAAATTACAGACTTTGAGATTGTTGGTGGTGGATTTAAGAAAAGACTGGTTGGCTATTTTGAAGACGGTAGTGGCGGATTGGAATTAGTATGGTTTCAGGGCATCAACTGGGTAATGCAAAAAATAAAACCCAACACGGAGTATGTAGTGTTCGGCAAACCCAATCGTTTCGGAAACAAACTTTCCATTGCCCATCCTGAAATAGAATTAGTAACTGCCGGTAACGAGAAAGGCGGATTTTTACAGCCGGTTTATAATGTCAGCGAAAAACTTAAGGCCCGTTACGTTGATAGTAAGTTTTTAGGAAAATTGGTAAAGGAAGTTTTGAAAGGAGCACAAAGCCATATTCGCGAAACGCTACCTCCATCTCTGTTACAAAAGCAAAAATTAATTGAAAGAAAGACTGCCCTAATCGCTATTCACTATCCGCAAAGTCATGAGCAGCTCGCGGCAGCTCAAAGTCGACTGAAGTTTGAAGAGCTCTTTTACATTCAGTTGCGACTCATTAAAATGAAACTGGTTCGGCAGGAAAAATTTAAGGGCCTGGTTTTTAATGATACAGCTATACTCACCCGGTTTTACAAAGAACATCTTCCGTTCGCACTTACGGAAGCCCAGAAGCGTGTGATCCGCGAAATCTATGCCGATATGAAAAGCGGTAAGCAGATGAACCGCCTGCTGCAGGGCGATGTGGGAAGCGGAAAGACCATTGTTGGTTTTATCTGCATGTTGTTGGTGGTGGGTAGTGATGCCCAGGCGGCATTAATGGCACCTACTGAAATTCTTGCTCAACAACATTATAATAATCTGAAGAAGTATGCCGACCTGATGGGCGTATCCATCGCTTTGTTAACGGGATCCGTAAAGAAAAGTCAGCGCAAGCCTATTCACGCTGGCTTAGAAAATGGTTCATTAAAAATACTGGTGGG
>DAOOCD010000116.1:0-10944 GCA_035408225.1 Cyclobacteriaceae bacterium
GTTCGTTATTCAATCCTTTGCCAACATAGGCGAATCCGATTCCAATGCCAATAATCCCAATATTTTCGATGCTTGAATACGCCAGGGTTTTTTTTATGTCCTTCTGAAAAATCGCATAGAGAATTCCTGTAAGGGCGGTGATGACACCCATACTAAGAACAAAAAATCCTATTTCCAGGAATTGACCTTGCACATGAGTAAGCACACGAAGAATTCCATAGAGTCCCATTTTAATCATAATGCCAGACATCACGCCAGATACATGCGAGGGAGCAGCGGGGTGCGCATGAGGAAGCCAGCTATGCAAGGGTACAAATCCGGCTTTAATTCCAAATCCTAAAAAGAAGAGCAGAAAGAGCCAGAAATTGTTGTGTTGCGAGAAGTAAACCTGCAATGCATCGAAACCGAAAGTTCCAGCAAGATTGTTTACATAAAGGAAGGCGATAAGAAGCAACGTAAAACCCATGTGCATTTGAACAAGGTAGGTGATGCCTGTTTTGAGAGTAGCTTCTTTTTCACCTTCAAAAATTACCAGCACGAATGAAAACAAAGACATTAATTCCCAGGCTACCAAAAAAGCGAATCCATCGCGCAACATCACAACCAAGAGCATTGCGAACTGAAGACCTATGAATGAATAGAAGTGAAGAGAAATCGAAATAGCCCCCTTTTTATCTAAATAGTGGCGGGTATAACCCAAACCATAAATAATCCCAGTGACACACGTGAGATTGATAATCAGGATAAAGAATGCACTCATCCGGTCGATGACGAGCATTAAGTCTCCACTCCAAAAGGAATTTAATAAAGCAATTTGCTGTGGCCCAGCGATCAAAGCGTCTATCGCCCATTGGGTAGAAGGAATAACAAGCAATAGAATAGGTAAAAGACTGGCATATCCCTTCCATATGCGTGGCACTAGGAATATTCCAAGGGCAATAATGAATGAAGATTTAAAAAGAAGAATCATTGAGAAAGTATAGAGAGAGGAAAAAAGGCTACTCTGCACGCAAAAGACCAAATGGGATTAGTCTTTTACTAGAATTCACTCAAATCAAATAGGTGCAATGAAGCCTGAATAAAGGCTGGCAAGGGAAGTAATGAGTATTATTTTCGATCTGCCGGGAAACTACGCAAAGAACATACGTGTGACGGGAACTACTAAAACCGAAATAGGAATCGATGAAAGGTAAAGGGCTTTTATAGTTTTCTCGTCCTTCTTCATTTTCATTCAATTGTTCAGCAAATAAGGCGAGAAAGATGCCTGAATGAGTTGAAGTACTATCAAGAGAGGTTTTGTCGAATGTCTCAGTAGGTGTGTTAGCCACACAGGGAAGTGCGGGAGCCAGAAACTCCAGCATAAAAAGGGCAATGGCGAAAAACTTTAGAAATTTATTTGCTCTGATTGCCATACATCTGAAATATACAGTTTAAACACAATATTTTCAAATGACTGTGAATAGGGTTGGTACAGCATGAAGGATGAGTTATAGATACCTGGAAAAAAAAGTTTGAAGCATTTTGATTTCATTTTTTTTAAGAGCCGGAAAATTAGCGATCCGGAAGGTTTCATTTTTTAATGAGCCATAGCCCTCACCCAACAGAAAGCCCGCCACGTTAGCTTTTTTCTTAATTTCCATAATGCGTTCCGGTGTAGCGGTGATTGTAAGTACCGTAAGGGAACGTACGCCCTGGTTTTTAATATAGAGTTTCATATTCTTTGCCCCTCTGAAAAATTTTTGCCAGGCGATGAAACGTTTTTTTGTTCTTTCGTGAATGAGTTTAATAGTCTTACTCTTCTCCAACACTCGCATCAATAAATAAATACCAAGCACGTTAGGCGTATAAGGAGTTTGCCATTTTGCCATCATCTCCTGCATGAATAAAAGGCTATTGTAGTGTTTTTTTTCGTTTCCGGATTTAATGTATTGCATCGCCTGGGGCGAGCACACCATCACAGCTAAACCTGCAGGTAACCCAAAACATTTTTGCACAGAGGCAAACCAAACATCGGCTGATTTAAAATTTAGTTCGATACCTGCCATTGATGAAGTAGCATCTACCACTACTAAAGCACGTGAATTTTTTCGTTTGATTGCAGCAATCAGCTTGTTGTTCACTTCCGTACCATTGCTGGTTTCGTTCTGGGTAATACAAATTACCTCTTGATTTCTTAACGGGAGCTTCCTGATGTCCAGTTTTGATTCCGGATCAAACGAAAATGTCTGGGCATCCGGCACAAGTCGGCTGGTATAGTCAAACCATTTTTCACCAAAAGCTCCATTATAAATATGGAGACTCTTTTCTGAAATTATGGATTGTGCAATAATCTCCCAACATTCTGTTGCTGAAGAAGTGAAGAACACGGTGTATGATGTTGGAATGTCAAGTTTTTCTTTCAACAGTGTCACCGTCTTTTCGCACAACAGCATAAATTCTTCGCTGCGGTGGTTCATGCTCAGAATGCCACTTTTATAGGCCTCTTTTACATAATCAGGAATCTCATCATAAACACGTGAAGGGCCGGGGTAGAAGGAAATCATAACTCGAATTGTTGAATATCAAAATTAGGACAATTGTTGTGATTGTCTATCAGTGAAGATTAGTTGGATAAACAGTTAAAAAAGTGTGAAACATTTTTATCCGGATATTAGCGGTACATTGTAAGTGATAGGCCCAGCAATTTTAACTTATAATTTATGAAAAGAAGAAGGTTTGTGCTCACTGCTTTGGCAACATCATTCACATCAATTACTGTTAAAGGACAAGATGTAGTTAGAAATGATAAAGGATTTAAGGCCAACGCGGACGAAGGTAGACTACATGGCCACATTCAATTAAAGGGTGTAAATGTAAATATCCTGGATGTCAAAGTATCGGGAAGTGATACAAATGGCGACTTGGCAATATTCGAGCAAACTGGGTTATCTCCAAAAAGAGGAACACCCATGCATGTGCATCATTTTCAAGATGAAATATTTTATGTTACAGAAGGAGAATATCATTTCGAGGTAGGAAGAGTTAGATATAAGCTAAAGGTTGGTGAAAGTATTTTTCTGCCCAGGAAGGTCCCTCATTCATGGGTTCAGGTAAGCGATAGAGGAAAAATGATTGTAACACTCCAGCCAGCTGGCAAGCTTGAAGAGTTTTTTGTTGAGATGTCAAAGTTTAAATCCAGCCCAACTGAACAGCAGGTCGCAAAGATTTTTGAAGACCACGAAATGACAGTAGTAGGTCCTCCTATAAAAATTGAATAGTTATTCTGGTTATTAAAATTCTCTTCGATTTAGTCCAAGATCTACTTAGGGGAATCAGAACAAAGTGTAGGTACGAAACTATGATTTTGAATTTTGAATATATTGAATCCCCATAGCATAGCTCTCCATTCCAAAACCCGTAATCAGGCCAATACATTTTGAGGTGATCAGGCTCTTGTGCCGGAATTCTTCGCGGGCATACACATTGGAGATATGAACTTCAACCACCCGTGTCTTTATTGCTGCAATGGCATCGTGTATCGCTACTGAGGTATGCGTATAGGCCCCGGCATTCAGGATGATACCATCAAAACTAAAGCCCACCTCATGAAGTTTGTTAATAATCTCGCCTTCAACATTCGATTGATAGTAATGAAGTTCTACATCCGGAAAACGTGATATTAACTGGTGGAAATATTCTTCGAAAGACTGTTTGCCATAGGTTTCCGGCTCGCGCTTACCCAGCAGGTTGAGATTTGGGCCGTTGATGATTTGTATCTTCATGCCTCAAGTTAAGCTCAAAATTTATACTAACGATACTTCAGTTTATAAATTTTTCCTCGGGTACTGATGCCATCGCCAGCATTTATCCTGATAGAATCATCAAGATTAAAATAATTTGCACATTTGTACCCGAAGGTGTTTTAATTTATCTCTCACTAAAGTTAAGGTTTCAGGCTGAGCCTGTCGAAGCCTATTGAATGAAAAACTGGGAAAGTCATATCAAACACTTTGGCAGTTATCTGAAATTGGAACGGTCGCTGTCGGGCAACTCCATTCAGGCATATGTGCGCGATGTAGAGAAACTGGCTCAGTTCATCGAAATGAAATTTGGAGGCATCAGTCCACTAACCGTTTCATCCAAACACCTGCAGGCATTTCTGCAATATATTAATGAGTTAGGGATGAGCGCCTTCAGCCAGGCCCGTATTCTATCCGGACTTAAGGCCTTTTATAAGTACTTGTTGTTTGAAGAGCTGATTGTAAAAGATCCCACGGCTCTTATTGAAGGGCCGAAGTTAGGCCGCAAATTGCCCGATACGCTCGAGTATGAAGAAATTGTGAAAATGCTGGAGGCTATCGATATGAGCAAACCAGAAGGTGGGCGTAACCGGGCTATGTTGGAAGTATTATATTCTTCAGGCCTTCGCGTGTCTGAACTAGTGGACCTTAAAATAGGGAACGTTTACTTTGATGTTGGTTTTTTGCGGGTCATTGGAAAGGGAAATAAGGAGCGCTTAGTGCCGATTGGCAAAGACGCCTTAAAATATGTGAAAATTTACCTGGAAGAAATCCGGGTACATGTTCCGGTGCAGAAGGGTTCGGAAAGCCATGTGTTTCTAAACCGGAGAGGCAAGAAGTTATCCCGTGTAATGGTTTTTATGATTATCAAAGACCTTGCTCTGAAAATCGGATTGAACAAAACGATCAGCCCACACACGTTTCGCCATTCTTTTGCCACTCATTTAATTGAAGGTGGTGCCGATTTACGGGCCGTGCAGGAGATGCTGGGGCATGAGTCAATTACAACAACAGAGATCTACACACATCTTGACCGTGATTATTTACGGCAGGTGATTCAGGAATTTCACCCGCGGAGTTAGTCTTGGGTTAACCCGGTTCACCTAGCTGAAATAATTTAACTTTTATTAAATCCCTGCGGAGTTTGATTACCTTTACTCTATGATCAAGCACCTCGTTTTATATGCACTATTGCTGAGCGCATACACAGCCATGGGCCAGGAGTTTAAGGTTGAGTATGATAAAGACCGGGATTATACCCAATACAAGACTTTCCGTTTTGGAGAAGGTGAATTGACAACACCCAAAGACCAGCAACAAGTGACTGCCGAACAGGTAGACAAATGGATAAAGGATTCTGTAACAAAGGAATTAGAGTTGAGAGGGTTGAAACAGGTAGATTCAGCAGCTGATTTAGTAGTGTCGTATGTAGTAGGAACTCTTTCTAAAAGTGATGCAGGTTCGGTTGGACCTATGGGCTTAACCCCGGGTTCGATGGATAGAAATTATTCGCGTGATTATCGTATGGGAAATCTGGTTATTGATATGAATGATAAAAGAAGCCTGATGGTGTGGCGGATTAATGCAACTTTTGAAATGTCAAGCACGAGTGCCCAAAGTTTAATTGACGCTGTTGTACAAAAGGGGTTTAAGAAGTATCCCAAACCAGCAAAGAAGAAAAAGAAGTAGTTCATGTACCATTTCTTTATCCGGCCACTGCTTTTTCTTTTCCCACCGGAGTTTATTCATCATGTTACATTTAAGATTTTAAAAGTGAGTGGCTATGTGCCGGGCTTGTCTTTCCTGTTCCGAAAGTTATTCTCCGTCCGCGATCCTAAACTTGAGCGCACCTTGTTTGGAATTACGTTTCCTAATCCGGTAGGATTGGCCGCAGGTTTTGATAAAGATGCCTTGTTGATTGATGAATTGGCTTTGTTTGGATTTGGATTTATTGAGATTGGAACACTGACGCCCAAACCTCAACCCGGCAATGATAAGCCCCGGTTGTTTCGCCTCCCGCAAGATCAGGCTTTAATTAACCGGATGGGTTTTAATAATCGCGGGGTTGATGCAGCGGTTATTAAACTCAGGAAAAGAAAATCGAACGTGATTGTGGGTGGAAACATTGGCAAGAACAAAGTTACTCCCAACGATAAGGCAGTTGATGATTACTCCTTTTGCTTTGAAGCCCTTTATCCTTATGTCGATTATTTTGTTGTGAATGTGAGTTCGCCAAACACCCCTAACCTGCGTGAGTTACAGGAAAAAGAACCGTTAAAGAAATTGTTGAGCGAAGTAAAAGCGTTGAACCGGTCTAAAGAAAAACCTAAGCCTGTCTTATTAAAGATTGCTCCTGATCTGAATGAGGCCCAGTTGAATGATGTGGTTGAGATTTTACTTGAAACAAAAACGGATGGTGTTATTGCCACGAATACTACCATATCCCGAGGGGGATTGAAGACCGATAAAGAAACGGTTGCATCTATTGGTAATGGCGGACTTAGCGGAAAGCCTTTAACAACCCGATCTACGGAAGTAATTTCTTTTTTACGAAGTAAACTTGGCCAAAATTATCCCATCATCGGTGTAGGCGGAATTATGTCACCCGAGGATGCTCTTGAAAAACTAAAAGCCGGTGCCGACCTGGTTCAGATCTACACAGGTTTTATTTATGAAGGCCCGGGGTTGGTGAAGCGGATTAATCGCGCATTAGTTGATCTAGCTATTCTTTAATCCCAGCCAGGTCAATTATAAATGCATACTCCTGTGCGATCTCTTCGTACACTTTAAAACGCCCGGTAGTTCCTCCATGACCGGTTTCCATATTGGTTCTTAGCAACAGGGTGTTGTTATCAGTTTTTAACTCGCGCAGTTTAGCAACCCACTTGGCTGGTTCCCAATATTGTACTTGTGAATCATGAAAACCGGTAGTCACCAGCATGTTTGGATAATTCTGGGGCTTCACCTGGTCGTACGGTGAATACTCCAACATATACATGTATGACTCAGGATTTTTTGGATTACCCCATTCGTCAAATTCTCCGGTAGTTAATGGAATCGATTCATCTTCCATCGTGGTTATAACATCCACAAATGGAACTTTGGCAATAACACCTTTATATAAGTCGGGTCGCATATTAACAACAGCGCCCATTAATAAACCTCCCGCACTACCGCCTGAAGCAAATAGTTTATCAGGCGAAGTGAATTTTTCTTCGATTAAAAATTCAGAACAATCGATGAAATCGGTGAAGGTATTTTTCTTCTTAAACATCTTTCCATCTTCATACCACTGGCGACCCATTTCCTGCCCACCACGGATGTGTGCAATGGCATAAACAAAACCACGGTCCAATAAGCTAAGTCGGGTAATGGAGAATGTTGGGTCCATGCTGGCACCATACGATCCATATCCATAAATGAGCGTAGGATTGCGGCCATCTTTTTTTATTCCCTTTTTATATACAATTGACATAGGGATAGGAGTGCCATCGGCAGCCGTGGCCCATAACCGTTCGGTTTGATATTCTTCTGCTTTATACCCACCCACAACTTCTGTTTGCTTTAATAATTTACGCTCGCGCGTTTTCATATTGTAATCATAGGTTGAGTTTGGTGTAGTTAATGAAGTATACCCATACCGCAGCAACTCCGTATCAAAGTCGAGGTTGATAGAAGGATAGAGGGTGTAAGCAGGCTCGCCAAAATCGAGATAATGCTTTTTTCCGGTTTTCTGATCGATGATACGCATGAGCGTGTTAGCTTGTGCACGTTCGCTCAACACTAAATAATCTTTGAAAATCTCAATACCTTGCAACAAGGTATCTTTACGATGCGCAATTTTTTCTTTCCAGTTAGGCTTACTTGTTTTAGTGTCTGCCGTTTCCATCAACCGGAAATTCTGGGCATCGAGGTTAGTTACGACATAGAACTTGTCTCCATAATGATCAATCGAATATTCCAATCCGCGTTCACGCGGGCTGAACTCCTTGAATTTTCCATCCGGAGTATTGGCATCCAGAATTTGGTAATGATTGGTGAGCGTACTGCCGGCCCATATCACCAGGTATTTTTTTGATTTGGTTTTATAAATACCGGTGTAGAAAGTTTCATCTTTTTCTTCTGAAACGATCGGATCCGCTTTGTAAGAAGACCCTACTTTATGCTTAATGATCCACCGCGAACGAAGTGTAGCTGAATCTTTCTTGGTATAAAAATAGGTTTTGTTATCATTCGCCCAGGTTACCTGGCCTTCCGTATTCGGTACAGGTTCTTCCACTAGTTTTCCATTTCTTAAATCCTTTACATAGACCGTATATCGTCTTCTGCTTACAGAATCTTCCGCATAAGCGAGAAGGTTATTGTCTTCACTTACACTTAGCCCGGTGATCGAATAATAGTCGTGACCTTTCGCCATTTCGTTTACATTCAGCAGAATCTCTTCAGCACCTTCGAGGGTTCCTTTCTTGCGACAATAGATTGGATACTCCTGACCCTGTTCGTAGCGGGTGTAATACCAATAACCATTGTCTTTGTAGGGCACTGATTCATCCGTTTGTTTTATACGACCAACGATTTCGTCATACACTTTCTTTTGCAGTGCTTCGGTATGTTTCAGTTTGGTTTTGAGGTACTCATTCTCGGCATTCAGATAGTTGACTACCTTTTGTGTTTGTTCATCTTTCTGTTCGGTATTTTTCTGTTCGTCAGAAAGTTTCATCCAGTAGTAATTGTCGATGCGGTTGCCGGTTAGTGCTTTGGCAACCTTTTCTGCAACGGGTGCTTTTACATCATCATTAGCTTCTTTTTTTTTGGAGGTACAGGCTACAATAATCAGGGAAAGACTTAAGGCAGCCAGAAATTGGAAGGATAATTTCATAGGGATTGATTTGGGCTACGAAGATAGCTGCTTTTTCCTATGCTCAAAACACTCCTCCTGGTTTGTTGGCCGGGGCATATTTTATGAGAGATTATCACTAATAGATAGGTGAATGTGAAATGAAATTTACTTTTTAATGGTCAAGTAGCCCGTTAATACTGGCTTTCCGCTTGAGAATTCTATTTTGTAAAAATAAACTCCGGATGAAATTTCTTTGCCATCATTAGAGAGTCCGGTAAATACCCGGTTTTGATTATCGTAATCTTCCATTTCAAATACCAGATTACCCCAACGATTAAATAAGCTTACCTTATTTTTTTGAGTATCCTGCAAGGACTCAATGTTTTGGATAATCCATTTTTCATTATATAGATCTCTATTTGGAGAGATTCCGTTGTAGACGTTCACATCACCTTCCACATTAATTGTTATTTCTTGTTGTACGCAGATTCCTTCTGAATCGCATACCTCGATTATAATATAGTCTCTACCGGCAAACACCAGGCCTTTATACTCCACAATTAAAAAGCCATTCTCGATAAAAGCATTTGCGCCACTGGCAGGTGCGGTAACAATTTTGAGTGAGGTGGGATCTATATTGTCATC
The DNA here is from genome assembly GCA_035408225.1 of Cyclobacteriaceae bacterium. Lineage (GTDB taxonomy): Bacteria > Bacteroidota > Bacteroidia > Cytophagales > Cyclobacteriaceae > ELB16-189. Next base: position 9,265 of record DAOOCD010000116.1, read on the forward strand.
AGGATCTGAAATTAAGTCGAATAAGTTGATGGTCACCGTTCCTCCAGGCTCGATAGATTCTGTATTGGAGCTTATGGCAGGCGGCAAATTACATTTCCCTTTATCTATGGTTACCTGAATCGCTACAAGTGAGCTCTCACACAGATTGTTGAAGATGGATGCATAATAGGTAGTACTTGAATTTAAAATTGCAGTGGTTAGTGAATTGCTGGTTTCACCAGTAATTTGATTTTTTGAGGAATCATACCATTTATATTGACCAGCCTGTGCCCCTGTGGCATTCAACGTTATGCTTGCATTGCCGCAAAAAACAACATCACTAACTATAGGTGGCGAAGGAATGGGATTGATCGTAGCCGTTACTGAAGTGCGACTACTTTCACAAACACCAAAATTAATGGAGACAAAATATTCTGTAGTCGCCTCTAATGATGGACTCGTAAAGGTGCTGCTCGTTTGTCCTCCAAGAGGTGTGCCCCCGGTACTGGTTGTATACCATAGGTATTGACCATCCATTGCACCGGATGCATTCAAGATAACTGAACCAGGGCCACATCGCGAGGCACCAGAAGTTGTCGGAGCAATCGGGGTGGGGTTAATTTCTGCAAATACCGGGGATCTGGGCCCTTCGCAAATACCATTGTTAATAGCAACATAGTAGTACGTGGATGTACTGATAACGGGTGTTATATAATTGGCATTGGTTTGCCCACTGATAGCAATTCCTCCTGTTGCAGATGTATACCAACGATATTGGCCATTAGAACCTCCGGTAGCAGTTAGTAATAGAGCAGCTGATACGCATGATGAATTGCCAGTAGTAACAGGAGCTGTAGGTATGGGATTGATAGTAGCGGTAACCATAGTTCGGTTACTTTCACAGGTTCCATTGTTGATGGCTACATAGTAGTTTGTTGTTCCGGTAAGTGTAGGTGTAGTATAGGCAGCATTTGTTTGCCCGGCAATGGCTGTGCCTCCGGTAGCTACCGTGTACCACCGATACTGACCTGCAGTTCCCCCCGAAGCATTAAGCGTAACAGAACCACTTCCGCAACTGCTGGCTCCTGTTGTTGTTGGCGGTGTTGGTACCGGATTGATTGTAGCAGTAACAATCGTGCGATTACTTTCACAGGTTCCATTGTTGATGGCTACATAGTAGTTTGTTGTTCCGGTAAGTGTAGGCGTTGTATACGCAGCATTGGTTTGCCCAGTAATAGCAGTGCCCCCGGTAGATACCGTGTACCATCGATATTGTCCGGCAACACCACCCGAAGCATTGAGCGTTACAGAACCGCTTCCGCAGATGCTGGCTCCCGTTGTTGATGGAGCGGCTGGAATAGGATTGATTGTTGCAGTAACAATGGTGCGATTACTTTCGCAGGTTCCATTGTTGATGGCTACATAATAATTTGATGTTCCGGTAAGTGTGGGTGTTGTATAGGCTGCGTTGGTTTGTCCCGCGATAGCAGTGCCACCCGTAGCTACCGTGTACCACCGATATTGTCCTGCAGTTCCGCCCGAAGCATTGAGTGTCACACTACCGCTTCCGCAAATACTCGCTCCCGTTGTTGTTGGCGGTGTTGGTATTGGATTGATTGTAGCGGTAACGATGGTGCGATTACTTTCACAGGTTCCATTGTTGATGGCTACATAGTAGTTTGTTGTTCCGGTAAGTGTAGG
>DAOOCD010000117.1:0-10698 GCA_035408225.1 Cyclobacteriaceae bacterium
CACGTGTAGTGGATGATGCCTTTCATCAACTACATGAAGAAGTGTTCGAAGAAATAGACTGTCTTACCTGTGCCAACTGTTGCAAAACAACCAGCCCGATTTTTTATCAAACCGATATTGAGCGTGTGGCTAAATCTCTACGAATGAAGCCAGGAGACTTTATCGACCAATACCTGCGCATTGACGAAGACAAGGATTACGTGCTTAAATCTTCACCTTGTCTTTTTCTGGATGCTGATAATTATTGCAAGGTGTATGAGAGCAGACCAAAAGCCTGCCGCGAGTATCCGCACACCGATCGCAAGAAGATGGTACAGATTATGGATCTAACGTATAAAAATACACTGGTATGTCCGGCTGTGCTGGAGATGGTTGAACGATTAAAGAAAATGAGTTTATGAAATGGCCATTTGAAAATTCACAAGCAAGGGTTGTATTCAGTATGGCCATTCCATGCCAGCGTGCCGGAAGACCGACACTTCGGTATGCAGGCATGTGTCTATATTCATTAAATTAGTAGCACATGAAAGTTCAATTAACGATTTTACTTCTGGGATTATTCTCGCTTTCGATCTCTGCACAGAAGAGGGCTCGCGACTATGATATTAAAATTGGCGTGCTGTCTACTGGTAAGAAGAATGCGATTACAGATGTACCAGGTGTCAAAGTAGGTCATGTTACCTTGACAGAGAAAAGTTCTGTTTGTACTGGTGTCACGGCCATTGTTCCACACGATGGAAACCTCTTTCAGGAGAAAGTTCCGGCAGCGATTTATGTCGGCAATGGGTTTGGAAAACTTGCCGGCAGTACGCAAGTAGCTGAACTTGGAAACATCGAAACCCCCATTATACTAACCAACACCTTGGGCGTTGCAACTGCCATAGATGCCGTTGTTGAATATACGCTCACCCAGAAGGGCAATGAAAATGTACAGTCAGTAAATGCTGTGGTGGGCGAAACCAACGATGGTTATTTGAATGACATCCGGGGACGACATCTTGAAAAGAAGCATGTGCTGGAAGCAATCGACAATGCCAAATCAGGTGCTGTGCAAGAAGGAAATGTTGGAGCAGGCACCGGTACTGTATGCTTTGGCTTTAAAGGTGGGATAGGAACTTCCTCCCGCGTGCTGCCAGAAAAATCGGGAAGTTATACGGTAGGTGTTTTGGTGCAATCAAACTTTGGTGGCGTGCTGCAGATTGATGGCGTGCCTGTGGGGGAGGAGTTGAAACAATTTTACCTGAGTGATCAACTTATGGACAAAGCCGATGGTTCGTGCATGATTGTAGTGGCCACGGATGCACCGGTCGATGCGCGTAATTTAGAGCGTATGGCCAGGCGAGCGATTATGGGATTAGCCAAGACGGGTGGGATAGGATCAAACGGAAGTGGCGATTACGTGATAGCCTTTTCAACGGATTCGAAACTTCGTGTGATGCACGAATCAAAAGAAAGAATAGAAGAAGTAAGTGTACTGCGCAACGATGCCATGTCGCCTTTGTTTATGGCAGTGATAGAGGCGACCGAAGAAGCGATCATCAATTCTTTATTTGCTGCGGAAACAATGACTGGCAAAGAAGGTCATACGATTAAAGAATTACCCAAGGAGGAAGTAATTAAGATTTTAAAGAAGCATCAGGCTATCAGGTAACTATGTATTCATTTTTTAACAACGAATTTATCCCGGCAGAGAAAACCTTTATCCATGTTAGTGATCTGGCCACGCAACGTGGCTACGGCATTTTTGATTTCTTCAAAGTAGTTAACGGCCAACCTCTTTTTCTGAATGATTATTTCGATCGCTTTTATCGTTCAGCTGAAAACATGCGACTCACTGTTTCGATTTCGCGTGAGGAATTGAAAGGCATAATTCTTGAATTGATTCAGAAGAATGGATTGCTTGATTCGGGAATCAAGATGATTCTTACGGGAGGTTACTCAGCCGATGGGTATGAAATTGCAACACCGAATTTTATTATCACGCAACATAAACTTACTATGCCGGCATCCAACGTGTTGGAAAAAGGTGTGAAGATTATTACCCACGAGTACGTACGCGATATTCCGCATGTAAAAACTATCAATTACACGATGGGAATCTGGTTGCAGAGCAAGGTGAAAGAGCAGCAAGCGTATGATGTTTTGTATCACATGAATGGGCACGTGTCGGAATTTCCGCGGTGTAATTTATTTATTGTGTTGCACGATGGAACTGTGATAACTCCGGCCGAACGAGTATTGCATGGTATCACCCGGAAAAATATTCTATCGTTGTCGAATAAAGAAGTTATAGTGCAGGAAGGAAACGTGACACTAACCGATGTGCTTAATGCCCGCGAGGTATTTCTTACCAGTACAACCAAACGGATTGTACCCATTGTTCAGGTTGATGATAAAGTAATTGGACGCGGGAAGCCAGGCATTATCACCCTGACGCTTTTAGAGGAATTAATTGGACTGGAAAGAGGCCAATAGGTAGGATTTGTATTTACGAATTACAAATATAAATCGTATTTTAGCCTAAAATTTAAGCAAAATGGCTACTTTCACCAGCACACTTCCTGATAATCTGCTCAAGTTGCTTTCGGAAAAGGCAGAGGCGCTTTCTGTGCCCAAAAACAAATTAATTGAAACGGCTCTTCGCTTATATCTTGAGCACCTTGAGAAAGCAGAATATATTAGGTCCTATAAACAAGCAACTCAGGATAAGGACATCATGCTCATTGCAGAAGAAGGAATGGAAGAATACCTGAATCAGTTGAAAGATGAAGCAAGGTGAGATTTGGAATGCGAACCTCAATCCATCAAAAGGTAGTGAACAGTCTGGTTTTCGCCCGGTAATGATTTTAAGTGGCAATCTTTTAAATCAACATTTAAATGTTGTGATTATCGCACCGCTTACTACCCAAATAAAAAAGTATAAGGGGAACCCCATATTTAGTCCAACAAAATCGAATGGGCTTAAAAGTGACTCGGAATTGCTGGTCTTTCATATTCGTTCTATATCCAAAGATCGACTGTTTAGTAGGATCGGCCATGCTGAATCAGATCAGATTGATCGAGCTATTAAAACACTGAATGATATTTTGAAGTACTGATTCCATAATCAGATCCTTACCTAAAAACTATGTCACGAAAATTCATCTTCATTACTTTTCCAATTTTATTGTTAGTCGCTGTTTACTTTTTAGGTTCATCTCCTGCTAAACCCAAGTGGGAAAAGGCCGAAATCACAGTGCCTGCTAATCCAGCCGAATTGGAAAAATACATCGCTACCCAGGAGAGCAAACATAAATTAAAACCTGATAACGAAGCCAGGATCATTTGGGCAGATAGCACCAAACAGAAGACAAAGTTTAGTGTGGTGTATTTGCATGGTTTTTCTGCCAGTCAAAAAGAAGGAGATCCTATTCACTGGCAGTTTGCTAAGGAGTTTGGCTGTAATCTTTATCTCGCGCGTCTGGCCGATCATGGTGTAGATACAACTGAGCAGCTTTTATATTTTACCGCTGATCGTTGGTGGCAAAGTTCCAAAGAAGCGCTGGCAATCGGCAAAGCCATTGGAGAGCATGTAATTTTAATGAGCACTTCAACAGGAGGAACGATGGCCATCATGCTGGCTGCAGAATATCCGGATGATGTGTATGCCATGATCAACATGTCACCCAACATTGCGGTGAATGATCCCAATGCCTGGTTGTTAAATAATCCATGGGGACTACAGATTGCAAGAAAAGTGCTTGGGAGCGACTACCAGAATATCCAATACGACTCAGCAAGACAGATTTACTGGAATGGTAAGTATCGGTTAGAATCTCTTGTGCAGATGGAAGAAATGCTGGAAGACAGGATGAACAAATCCACCTTCGAAAAAGTACATTGTCCTTCACTGACGTTGTATTATTTCAAGAATGAACAAGAACAAGACCCAACCGTAAAAGTAAGTGCCATGCTTGAAATGAATAAACAATTGGGAACACCGGATTCACTAAAAGCAGCCGTGCCAATACCCAATGCTGGATTTCACGTGATGGGTTCTTATTTGGTCTCCAAAGATTTAGAAACAGTACAGGCTGAAGCGAAGAAGTTTGCGATTGAAAAACTTGGGATGAAACCCATCAATTGAATGTCTTCATCTCAAACTCCATGATCAGGTGCTTACCCAAAAGTACATTCATGGACGTATTTAGTTTAAATATGTTCCGGTATGTGGCTTTATTAGCAGGATCATTTTTGATCTGCTTTTTCATCGCCTTCCAATTAAAGTAGTAGAGGACAGGGTACCAAAAAAGTAATAAAGCAGACGTTGAACTTCTTTTAGTGGTATGAATTTTCTTCAATGTAAGTTGATTGATCGCAGCGAGCGTTCGCAGTCTTAACACCCCGCTGATAAAAAGTTTGCTGAAGTATCCATCCTTGCTTCCTTCCCAGGTAGTAAAAGCATTCAGTTCATTGGGGGCCGGAGCGCTATAGTGTTCACTCTCCATCAGGAATTGTGAAAACCGGCTACGCAGCGATGAACTATTTGGAGTGGTGAGTATAAAAATTCCGCCCGGCTTTAAAATTCTTGCAACTTCCTGAAATAAGAAATATTGATTGGGCAGGTGTTCAATGGTTTCGCAGCAAAGGGTCAGGTCGATAGATGCATCTGCGATGGGAAACTTTTGTTGCAAATCAACTTTTTGAACCTGGGTTGCAAATTTATTTTGATCCGGAAAAAGATCGAATGCCTTAACGATTGATCCGGAATGTTCAAAAAGGTTGGCTATGTACCCGCGGCCTGCCGAAAGATCGCATACAATTTTTCCCTGAAGAAAAGATTTGTGTTGCTGGGTGTATTCGCGAAAGAAGGTCAGTGTAGGTTCGCGCGAATGTTCAACCTCCGGAATCTCAGTCATGATTAATTCTCAGGTGATGCCGTGCCTGTTCCAGGTCTTCGCGAGTATCAATTCCAATCGTTTCATGGGTGGTTTCTGCAACCTTAATTTTATACCCGTTCTCGATCCAACGTAATTGTTCTAATGATTCCACCCGCTCCAGCGATGAAACTTTTAGCGATGTAATTTTTTCCAGTATGTCACTGCGGTAGGCATACATACCGATGTGTTTATAATAATGGTGGTGATGCACCCAATCAGTTTCTTTTCCGCGCCAATAGGGTATGGGTGATCGGCTAAAATATAAGGCTTCGTGATTTTTATTGAAGACTACCTTCACCAGGTTAGGATTTAAAAGTTGCTCCTGGTTTTCGAGCCTTTTGATAAGTGTGGCCAATTCAGTTTTCCCATCAAGCAACGAAACCAGCAAATCGATCTGCAGGGGCGAGATGAAAGGTTCATCACCCTGGATATTGATTACGTAATCGAATTTTTCTATTTCTTTTGACAGTACTTCAAAGCATCGATCAGTGCCGCTCACATGGTCATCAGCCGTCATGCACACATTCCCACCAAAGGCTGTAACATGTTCAAAAATTTCCAAATGATCTGTAGCTACTATTACTTTGGTCAGTGAATCACTTTTTTCTGCTTGCGTATATACGCGTCTGATCATGGAGCGACCACCCAAATCCGCCAACGGCTTGGCAGGAAAACGTGTCGATGCATAGCGTGCTGGAATAATGCCAAGTATTTTCATGCTACTTTTTTAACTTTTAAGGTAACCCCTTCGGTGCCGATTACTTCAATGGATTCACCTTTCTCAATAAAATCACCTCTTGTAAAGGCATCATAGATCTGTTCGTCAATAATCACTTTGCCACTTGGACGAAGTATTGTAAAGGCTTTTCCCTTTTGTCCGAGCAGATTTGCATTGAAGGTGTTTACAGAATATCCATCCTTAACTTCCTGGGTATCGCCAAGGGCAATTCGTTGAAAGGCTTTAGTCTGACTAAGTTTGGCACCTCCGAAAAATAGAAGTAAGATTCCGCCAGCCAAACCACCAATCGTAGCAAATGAAGCAACTATGATGTCGCCCAACGGAACGAATTCAAAATTGAAAAAGTCGTTGTTCAACATAATCAGCACCAATGAAACCACGGTGAGAGAAATCCCTGCAATCCCGGCAACGCCAAAGCCAGGAATAATAAACACTTCTGCAATTATTAGTATGACCCCTACAAAGAGGGCAATAATTTCCCAATACTCTGCAAGTCCATTGAGGTAATAAGGAACAAGATAAAGTACCAATGCGGTAATAGCGGCAATCAAAGGAAATCCAACGCCTGGTGTTTGTAATTCGAAATAAATTCCACCGATAATCACCAGAATTAATATTCCGCTGATGAAGGGATTCAGAAAAATAGCAATGATCTTTTCCGAAGCTCCTAACTCAAACTTTTCAAGCTCGTATGATTCAATTTTATTTCTTCTCAGAATTTCTTCAATCGATTCTACCTTGGCTTCGCAATACCCGTTCTCGATGGCTTCTGAAGTGGTAAAGGTGATCACTTTACCCGCTTGCTTTAAACTATCAATAACTATATTTTCATCTACCATGCCCTCGGCAATGCGTGGGTCGCGCCCGTTTTCTTCGGCTGTCGACCGCATAATAGAGCGCATGTACGATTGGTATTTATCGGGAGCGGCTTCCCCGGTTCCATTTACAACGGTTGCCGCGCCAATAGTTGCACCGGGTGCCATGTAAATACTATCGCAGGCAATAGAAATCAAAGCACCGGCTGAAGCGGCATCTGAATTTACGAATACCCAAAGGGGAACTTTCACATCCATTAACCGATCTACAATTTCCTTGGCATCATTAAGTGCTCCGCCAAACGTATCCATATCCACAATGATGACCTCCGCTTTTGTTCTCTCAGCATGTTCCAGTGCCAATTTTACGTACCGGGCCATGCGTGGATCAATCTCAGCTTTGATTTCCATCACCAATATTTTCTTTTTTGCTGTTTGAGAGCGACCTGTAAAAGGGATCAATCCAATCAGGCAAATTATGAACAGGAGCTTTCGCATGGTTTAGCTTATTTTTGTTATAAAAATACTAAGTCTTGATCGAAAAACCCCGCCACCATTTTTCTATACAACTCAGTGCTGCTGTGTGGAATGTGCTGCCTGTGCCCGGCAGGCCGTGGGTGGTGGTTGAAGAGCGTGATGAATCAAACCGCAAAGTCTCTTTTTCTGCTATCGATTATCTGAAAAAGGAAACTGTTTGGAGAAATGATTCACTGCCTGAACTATGGTGGATCAATTTAGTACGGTTAACTCCTGAGCAGGTTTTGCTTAAAATTTTTGAAAATACCTCCAACCCGGATGTAACGCACTGGCTGGCACTTTCGGTAGCGGATGGAAAGCCGTTGGATCAGGCGATCGAAACTGAAGGCGAACATACGAATGACCTCATTCAGCCGTTTCAGTATCTGGCCGGTGAACATGATTTTGAAACTGTGAAACAATTCATAGAAGGTCGAACACAGAAACTTCCTTTGCTGGGTGCAGAATATCTTGAGCATGCCGGGTTTATTTTTATTTCTTTCTATTTTGGAAATCCAGGCACATTTAGCAATGAACTGGCTTGCTTTACCAAGACTGGCAACCTGTTGTGGCAGGAGGAAATTGGCACGAATTTGAAAGGCATTGGCGTAAATACGTTCTTTGTGGTCTCTGACTACTTATTTTTTGTGAAGAACAAGTCAGAATTGGTAACTTTTCGCATTGTTTAAGCTATGATTAAAGTAATTTTTTTAACTCTTGTTTCGTGGACCCATCCGGCACCGGTGGATTCACTCCGAATGGAAACCATCAATGGAAAGCAGTTTATTATTCATCGCATTGATGAAAAGGAAACGCTCTATGGCATTTCAAAACGCTACGGTGTGCCTATTACAGCCATTCTTGAGCAAAACCCAACAGCCGATGGGGGGCTTGCATCCGGGCAAATATTAAAAATACCTTATGTGCCCAAGGCTAAAGTGCAACCAAGTGGCAACCGCATCCATAAAGTAGCGCCTAAAGAGACTCTTTTCTCCATCTCTAAACTTTACGATGTTTCTGTAGATGATCTCAAAGCCTGGAATAATCTGAAAGACAATTCACTTTCTTCGGGTCAGGAGTTGATTATCAAAAAGAAAACGGTGTTGACTGAGTCAAATCCAGTGGCTGAAGTGAAATCACAGAAAGGAGTACATACGGTGGCCGCTAAGGAGACGCTATATTCTATTGCCCGCCAATATGGAATTACCGTTCAGCAACTTAAAGAGTGGAATGGTATTACTGGTAGTGACGTGAGTATCGGACAAACCTTATTTGTAGAACAACCGATGAATGGAAAGCCGGTTGAAACGAAAACAGAAATCAAACCAGAAGTAAAAGAAGTGGTTGCTGTTACTGCGGTGAAGCCAGAAACTAAACCTCAACCGGAGGTTAAAGAGACAACGATTCGAATTTCTGAAAAAGTGACCGGTTCGGATGAAGTGAAAGAGGGTGGATTGGCAGAATTGATTGAAGGCACAGACGGAAACCGAAAATACCTTGCATTGCATCGCACGGCAAAAGTAGGAACGATTCTTAAAGTGAGAAACGAGTTGAACAACCGCGAAGTTTTTGTTCGGGTTGCTGGCGAGTTGCCTAACACAGGAGTCAATACTAACGTGATTATAAAGATTTCCAAATCAGCCTACGATCGGCTCGGTGCTATTGATCCTAAGTTCCGTGTGGAAGTCACGTATTATAAATAACATTTATGAAGGTCTGGGTATGCCTTTTTTTTATGGCCACTCAGCATCTTGTTGCTCAAAACCTTGTACCCAACCCGGGGTTCGAGCAGTACTATAAATGCCCGGGATCATTCAACTATTCTTCAAAAGGAGAAATTGCTCCGGGGTGGCAATCGCCTACAATGGGTACACCCGACATGTTTAATACGTGTAGCATTGGCGATGCCGGTGTGCCTACTAATTGGGCGGGGTATTCCAAAGCCTATACCGGTTCGGGTTATGCAGGCATTTATGCTTTTATTATAAGAGACAGCAAAACCTATCGCGAATATTTACAATCACCTTTGCAAACTCCCCTTGAAGCCGGTGCAAAATATCAGGTTGAGTTTTATTTTAAGTTGTCTTCTAATTCAAAATACAGCATTGATCGGATTGGTTTTCTGCTCACCGATTCAACCTTCAAGATAATGAATGATGAAGTGTTTCCGGTTTCGGCAACCTATGAACGTATAAACCGGGAGATTTATACACGTGGTACAGGACTGTGGACGCGCTTTTCATACGTTCACATTGCAACCGGTGGTGAGAAATACCTGATCCTTGGCAATTTTTCGAACGACCAAAAGACCAGGAAGCAACTAATCCCCAATTCGCAAAGCACCGAGCCCATGCTGGCCAAAGCAGCTTACTATTTTATTGATGATGTGAAAGTGATTAAAGTGGGAGGTATTCCACAAGCACCTGTGTTATCTGGTTACCCTGTAATAAAAACCAATGAAGATTATGTGTTGAAGAACATACAATTCAGGTTTAATGATTTTGCCTTATTAGAATCTTCGTATCCGGAGTTGAAAAAACTGGTAGAGATCATGCGATTTCACAAAACCTGGAAAGTAGTGGTGAGTGGTCATACCGATGATATTGGAACGGAAGCCTATAACCTGGAATTATCGTTACATCGGGCGGGTGCCGTGGCCGATTATCTGATTGATCAGGGTATTGATCCGGCACGAATAAAAACACAAGGCTTTGGAAAGCAAACTCCGCTTGTAAAAGGTACTGACGAAACTTCGCGATCCACTAACCGCAGGGTTGAACTGCGCTTTTTAAACTGATGGCCCGAAAGAAAATAGACATCATGGATCTGAAGGACTTTCTGGATGAGAAAGTTGACTTGTATAATCGAGCTGATTTTATCCCACTGGACCCTATTTCGATACCCCATCAGTTTTCGCGCACGCAAGACATAGAAATTGCTGGTTTTTTTGCAGCTACGCTCGCCTGGGGCCAACGGGTAACCATCATCAATAAATGCAAAGAACTTTTATCGATGATGGGTAATACCCCTCATGATTTTATGCTCAACCATACCTTGTCGGATCTAAAACCGTTCGAAAAATTCAAGCATCGGACATTCAATGCCACGGATGCGCTTTACTTTATTGAGTCACTTTCTACCTATTATAAAAAACACAATACGTTAGAGAATGCCTTTGTGGGAACGCAAGAACAAATTTTGAGAAATCCCGAATTTCCTATCGAGGCCGGACTGATAAACTTTCACAACACCTTTTTCAGTTTACCGGATTATCCCAGAAGAACCATAAAGCATGTTTCAACCCCGGCCCGCAAGTCGGCTTGTAAACGATTGAGCATGTATTTGCGCTGGATGGTTAGACAAGATCACAACGGTGTGGATTTCGGAATCTGGAAGAAGATCGCACCTTCGCAACTCGTGTGTCCGTGCGATGTTCATGTAGATCGTGTTGCGCGAAAACTCAAATTAATCAAACGAAAGGGCATGAATTGGCAAACAGCCCTGGAACTTACCAACAACCTTCGCAAACTCGATGCGGAAGACCCCGTGAAGTATGACTTTGCCCTTTTTGGGCTTGGTATCATAGAGCGGTATTAACCAAAAAAAGTCTAATGACTTTTTTGCACACGTGCTGACGATTGAAAATAAAGGAGTTGAAGTTTGATTCTGAAAGTAAGTGTTCGTTCATTTTCAATGTCAGGGTTAATCC
>DAOOCD010000118.1:0-10656 GCA_035408225.1 Cyclobacteriaceae bacterium
TGATAACAAGCTGGACCAGATCCGCCAGTTGGTGGATAAGCTTTACTCGGCACCGGATTGATCCGGGATTGAGCACTCATTTTCTTTAGCCTGGACAGGAATTAAATTTCAATTGTTTTGCCGAAATTGTTGGCATCTATAGCTTCGGACAAATTTAGTAACTTACGACAATGAGTGACAAAGTAAAAATAGAATCAGGAGCATTCGAGGTTTATGACACTGGGACTGTGATCTCTGCAAATAATCAACCTATTGACTTCTTTTTTTCTGGGCTTACATTTCGATTTGTTTTTAAGAACGACATTGCAAAGCCACCGATGAATGTTCATGCTCAACAGTTCGGGACATCAGGAAACGGATTAGAAATTACTTTTGTCAATTATGAGAACTCGTTGGGCGCTGGAAACAAGGAGCCTTTGAAAATTGGACATATTGGAGGACGAGAACTTTTTTTAAACTATAGAATCTATTCCCTTCAGCCCGGTTTCGATAAATTAGTTCATTACACATGGTACTTAGCTAAAAAGTAATCCTCATGAGTACCGAAGGGCAAAATATTCAGGATATAGGTGAAATCAACCGAGCTCTCGCTGAGAACTATATTCACTACGATCATAGCAGAACGGACTATTCAATAAATAGTTTTGAGTTGGAAGTATTAAGTGAGGCAGGAAATTCTATATGGAAAGATGTATGTCTATTCAGTTACGGGATTGGTATCCCATGTACAATAAGCTCAGTTAATAAATTATTGAGTGACAAAGGACTTGGGGACTCTGAGACTTTTCTCAATTTACTATTTGCCGGACTTGGATTAATTATTGGGACAATTTGCTTGGTTGTGTGGAAACGGAGTGAGAAGAAATTTTCGAAATTAATTTCTGCGATAAAAAATAAGCCCAAATTTAAGCTACCAACAGCAAAGGCGTAGAAGCTACAGCTGCCAACAAAGTGCATAATCAATGGCGGGGTTCAGTGTAAATTTGTAGTTTAGTTTTTCAAAATACGTTTGGTGTCGTGGGACAGTGATATAATGCACCTCTTCTCAGCGGTGTCTCCCGCCTCGGGGACGCTGCGTTTGTTCATCGTGGAGTATAGGATGCGACTCCACTTAAAATGAAACCGGCTAGCCTCTCATTTTCCTTAGCCACTCACAAGCAAATTCCTCTTTAGAGTTCTGCAAAAAAACAAAAGAGACCCATTTCAGGAGTCTCTTTTTTATAGCTGACCTTACCTCAACGATAATGATAGGTTGTTGTTTCAGAACCACGGGTGGAGGTTGTCGTTCTTTTCAATGGCCTGCCGATAGCATCAAATTCATAAGTAAAATTGAAAAACATGTCGCTACCATTAGCCTCCTCGCGATATGTGCCAGGCAAGTTGGGCTGGCAATTAACATTGGGTAAAATTTCCAGCGGGAACGGGTTTTCAACATCCAGGTAATTACCATAAGTAACTGTGGAAATCAGGCTGAGATTCTCCAGCCCGTTGACTGGATTGTAGGCCATTTTTTTATATAGGTTGCCATCTGTATAATAAAGGTAAACGAAAAGTAATCCCATCTTAAGTGAGCCATCGGGTTGCCTATAGTGAAAGGCCGCTTCACCAATATTGCCTGCCTGATCATAGTTATAGAGAACATATTTTGACAACAGACCATTCGTGTATTGTTCTTCCTTAACAATTCTCCCGCCTTCCCACACGTAATACGTTTCGCGGTTTGCATTCTCCACCATTTTGTGAAGCCGGCCTTGATAGTACTCATAATTGTACGTTCCTCCCAGGTAGGATGGTGTATATTGTTCCCAGGTAACTTTGTCCAGATTGTTATCGTAGCCATACTCATAAGTCCTTTTCACTTTCCATCCACCCCCTACGGTCTCATAGCCTTTGATTTTTGGAGCGGGCTCATCATCGATGATGTTCAACTTCAATACCACACCTTGACCCAACCGCACACTGCCCTGACCGGTGACAAGCGTAAACACCATGCTGCGGTCGCCAAGCCACACCTGATTATTGATGGGGATAACTTTGAAACTCACCTGATGGGATCCTGAAGCAAGGGCTATTGTAATCTTACCATTCACTACAGCGGGCTCAGTAATAAAATCAATGCCATACCGAATCTCAATGCCATACCCAATATTCTCCGATGCATATACAATACCAATCAGGCCCTGTGCCGGAGCCGGTGCGGACAAAGGCACGGTAATCATTGCCCCGTTTGCATCTTCGCGTACCGTCATTTGATTGACCAGAAAGTTGGCTTCTACGCGATCATCTAATGATTCTTCATCATCCACTATTGAAATAGAAAGAGTATGCTGTGTACCAATTTTGAAACCGGATGAAACTTCCGATATCATGGCAGAGAGCGTTTTGTTGCCATCGTGTTGTGTGTTGTTTATGGGTTTAATCAGGAAAGAGACGGAATTGGTTCCCTTGATTAGCGGAAGTTCAATTCGTCCGTTGATACTGGCGGGTGCGGTAACAAACTTGGCGGGTTGATTGGAAGGAAATACTATTGAAACAGTACCTGTCTGTCGGGCAGGTTTGCCCAGATTCAACACAATCTTCTTCTCGTTTTGATTTTCGCTAATCATTACCTGAGAATCAGCAAATTGAACGATTGAATTTTCATCCGGAAGGGGCTGTTCATTTTCGCAACTAATCAACCCGAAGAGTGCTAGCCCAATAGCGACTCCCTTTAAAGTTGTTTTTGTTTTCATTGTTGGATTTTTCTTCCTTAACGGCAGTGGATTTTAATTGCTGGTAATAAATTGCGACAAAAAAGTGACCTAACACGACAAACTATGTTTGCACACATGGCATTCGTCCGCGACATCCTGCTTGGAGCGGAGAAGAAGAAGGGAAATTTGAAATCAATGTGCGAGGCCCTGAAAATTAATCCACTCGACCTGTACCACTCTGACATTCACGTATCTTTTGAGCAGGCCTACCTGGCTTGGGAAGTAGCCATCATGCAAACCGGAGATCAACATCTGGGCCTGCATCTGGGGGAGCAAACTAACCCTTCAATCCTCGGTTTGGTTGGACATCTCATGCAAAGCAGTCCCAATCTTGAAGAGGCATTTAAAGCAGTTTGCAGTTTCAGTATCGTGGCCAGTGACATGTTTTCCTATTCAATTTCAACAACAGGAGATAAGGGTAGTTTAACGTATAAGGCTTGCACACCGTGGGTTAAGGTTTCTCCACTAAGCGCACGGCAGGCAGTTGAACAAGCCATGGCAGGAACGGTGAACATTTTCAGAATGTTGACAGGAATGAAAATAACTCCGGAACTCGTGCTTCTAAGTTATTCCAAACAGAAAGACCTGGCTGAATACGAAAGAATATTTCAAGCACCAATAAAATGGAATGCATCCTCAAATACGTTGATTTTTTCCCGAGATCAACTATTAACTCCGGTTCTAAGCTACGATGAATCCTTAATGGGTGTATTTTGTGATCTTATCAAGAAGCGCTTTTCGAAATTAAATAAGGAAACGTTCGTCAATAAAGTAAAGCGAGAAGTTATGACAACCTTTATGGGTCAGATTCCCAGTATTGAAAGTATGGCAACGAAGTTTAATATGACGGTTCGGTCCTTCCAGCGTAAATTGGAGGAAGAAAATATTTCCTATCGTATGCTATGTAATGATCTTGGAAAAGATTTTGCAACCTCCCTTTTGTCCAATCAAAATATAACAGTCAAGGAAGTTGCTTCCACATTAGGGTATAGCAATACCCGGGCCTTTCAACGCGCCTTTAAATCCTGGACCGGCCAAGCACCAGGCAAGTTTCGGAATACTTATAAATAAATAGTTAACAAAATTTTGGATCTCTTTCTCAGCAATGCCTGTCGCCTCGGGCACGCTGCTTTTGTTCATTGTGGAGTCTGAGCTAACAACAAACAAAAGAATTTAGCGTTGGTCGGTGTTATGGTACTGTTGAAATCCTTTAATGACGTTGCAAGAATCACTTGTTACATTACCAATCTATCAATCCTGTGTTCTCTTTTTTACGATCACCGAAGCAATCATAGAGATAGCGAGCAAGAATGAAATTACGATCAATGAAATCTCAACCGGGATTTTATAAAAATCGACAATGCACATCTTAATGCCTACAAATGCTAATATAGTAGCCAACCCATACTTCAGGTACACAAAATACTTTTCAATTCCGGCAAGAGCAAAATAGAGTGAGCGCAAGCCTAAAATGGCAAAGACATTTGACGTATAAACAATAAATGTATCCTCGGAGATCGCAATAATAGCCGGAATGGAGTCGACTGCAAAAATTAAATCGGTAGCTTCAATTAAAACAACTACAATAAACAAGGGTGTTGCCCACGTTTTATGATCACGCTTTATAAAAAATTTGTCGCCTTCAAATGTTTGGGTGACAGGAAACATCCTTCGAACTAATTTTACCAGCGGATTCTTCTCGGGCTCTATGGGTTTATCTTCACCAACCACCATTCGCACACCCGTAATTATCAGGAATCCTCCGAAGATATAAATCAGCCAATGGAATTTGTGAATCAATTCAATTCCAGCGAAAATGAAAATAATCCGCATGACCAACGCTCCGAAAATCCCCCAAAAGAGTACTTTGTGTTGATAGGAAGCAGGAACGCTGAAGTAGGAGAAGATCATGATCATGACAAAGATGTTGTCAACGCTGAGTGATTTCTCAACCAGGTAGGCGGTAAAAAACTCAAGTGCCTTCTCTTTACCAAAGTAGTAATACACAAAAAGATTGAATAGCATGGAGAGTGTGATCCATACAGCTGTCCACGTCAGTGCCTCTTTCACCGACACCGCATGTGATTTGCGATGAAACACACCGAGGTCTAAGGCCAACATGCCGAATACAAAAAGACTGAAACTTGACCAAAGGATAGCTGATTCGCTCATGCTTTTGATTTAATGATTCAGGGGTAAAGGTAGTCGTTCTGTTTCAATGATTGATTTAATTTTTGCGCTTGGTCGGTGTTATCACCGACCAATCAAAAAGCCTATTTACAATCCATCATGCATAAAGCCTATAATGCCCACATAAAAGATAAAGAGGCAAGATGTAACTCTTGCCTCTGTGAATACCAAATAGTTTTTCAGAACAGTTTTTCGTTGGGAGGTGTGACCTTGGCCAACCGAAGATATACGGTGGTTTGTCCGCGGTGGTGAGTCTGATGCTCGAAAGCCTTTTGCAGAGCAGCACCTTTGGATAAATCAAAGCGGCCAAATAGTTTGATTTGTGTTGGTAAATCGGCTGTCGTTATTTTTTTGATGCTATTGATTACAAAATCATAACCGTCAAGTGTCAAGTTGGTCACATTTGCTTTTGACTTGTCTGTGGTTGATTTCTCAAGGTCTTTCACTGCCGGTTTTTCACCTGTTGCTGTAGCTATAATGTTATAGTTGGCATCGGTTAAGTGAAGCATTTGTTCTGCGAAGGAGCGCATCTCCGGAGTTGGCTTTAATGCATAACCAGCTTCTGGCATCGCATCCAGATACTCCTTCGTGTAGGCTTTGGCCCGTTCCCATTCTTTTACCATCTCATCAACCGATTGAGCATAGGAAGCAGACATCAATAACATGAATAGTGAGGTAAATAAAATTTTGCTGGTTTTCATAACGTGTGTTTTGTTTAGTGTAATTGATTATTTGGTTATTTCAGGTTAGTAAAGTATCCTTCCGTACCAGAGTCATTTGATTAATTATTCTCTAAATATCATCTACCTTATCGTCAGTTGATTTTTTCTTTAACGGACCCCTGGTAACTTTTAGATCTTTGAAATACCCTATGGTTCCAATATCCACATATAATCCTATTCCACCTATTTTATGTTTGCCTAACATTTTATCCACGATAAAGGAAGAGTATTTCATATCATTGATAAACATTTCTACAGTTTCTCCATTTACTTCAATTCTCATTTTGATCCATTCCTTCAGCGCTACCGGAGCCGAGCCTTCATAAGACCCGGTCGGATAACTCTTTCTTAGTGTGTCAAATTTAGCGTGTGGATAAGAGATGTACTGAACAGCATGATTTCGAAAGAGCTGATTATTGACTCTGCCAACTTTGGGTCTTAGGTAAATGCTTTCAAAAGCCGAATCGTCTTCTTTAATCCTGAAATATACTCCGATAAAGCCGGCCACACCCGGATATGGTAGGGGATCCTGAAGCTGACTATACATTTTTACTTCAATGGTACCGTTCTCAAAATCTTCCAGACCAACGAGCCGGGCATAATGGGGTTCGTCAACTGTTTTCTCAATATTATTGACATCAAAGGGAAGCGCTTTTAAGTCTCGCTCTATTTTCAGCACCTGCTTTCCCTCAAACTCTATGATAGAGCCCGTTACATTATGCAATTCAAAAGTTTGCTTTTTGAGGGTTAGTTTCTGCTTCTGCCCGGATACATACAAAGTACCTAGTACGAGTATGAGAATAAGTTGAATTTTTTTCATGTTCATAATTTTTCTTTAAACAGGTTGTTTCAATTCCTCGCGTGTAACTGTTTTGCCCAATGCCCCAAACTCATGCAGTTCGCCAAACACTTCAATGCGGATGGACTGATCAATACCACCTACCCGAACCGGTTCGAAACCGCTATCCTGAATCAGTTCTTCAATCTTTGCATTAAGGCTAGAATCATCAGTAGCATAAAAGAGAACCGCTGGTGATGGTTTTTGGAATGCCGCACTTGCCAAAGAAGCTGCGCCTAACGTGCCTAGTGCCTTTGCTAATTTAGCACCTTTAGGAAGCAAACCTGAAATGATCTTTCCGGCAGATTCATCAGCGCCAATAATTTTCCTGAAGCCACCATTGCCATCCGGTGCAATTGGATTGGAGGGATCAACGATGATTTTACCCTGTAATTCAGATGCATTCTTTACGAGCAACTCCTGGATGGTACTGAACCATACCGACATGACGATGATATCGGCTTCCTTGATGGCCGTCTGTACATCAGCGGCTTTGGCAAGACTTCCCAGTTGTTGTGCTAATGCCGTGGCATCTTCCAGTTTGTTACTGGCTACAATTACTTCGCGATTTCCCTTTACAAGATTTGAAGCAACTACTTTTCCGATGTTGCCGAGGCCGATTACGGCTACTTTTGATTTGTTTGTTGTCATATACTTTTTGTTTGATTGAGGATACAAAGCAACATCAAACCACTAGGCTACACCAATGACCTGGTTTAAGAAAAAGCATTGATCTAGTTTAAGGATTCGACAAGTTGACAGAGGCGTCAGACCGCTTTTTGCCCAAGCGTTAAGCGGTCAGACGCCTGAAATCTCAACGATTCCTTGTAACAAATGCTGACATTCAGGATATGGTCTTGAATTCTTATTTGTCGCCCTTGGCCATTCGGTTGCGAATCCTGCTCAAAAATTCAGGGGTGACTCCGAGATAGGCGGCAATCTGCACTTGCGATAAGCGGTTAAGGAGATGCGGATAGGTTTCAAGAAATAACTGGTATCGTTCTTCAGCCGTAGAGCTGAAGAGTTGTGTCATTCGCTGCTGCTGATGCATGAAGTGATTTTCCAGCAGCACTCTGAAAATGCGATCAAACTTGGGAGCCTTAATATACAGGTCAATCAAATCCGAATGATTAATGCGAAGCACCACCGTGTCTTCAAGCGCATCAATATTTAGTTTTGCAGGCTTCATCTTGTGAAAGCTGGTCAGGTCCAGAATCCAGTAATTTTCGGTGGCAAATTGAAGGATATGATACACGCCTTTGTCATCAACCATATAGAGCCGCAGGCAACCGCGCACCACAAAATAAAAGTACTCGCACACATCGCCATGTTGGAGTGCAAACTGTTTTTTCAGAAACAGGTGCGGATGAAACTTCGCCCTGACCAACTCTTGCTCCCCGGTACTCAAGGGAATAAGCTTGTTGAAATAATCAAGCAGGGGTTGACAAGACATTGTAGTAGAATTATCCATTCCGTGATCGATCTATGGCAGTTTCTCAAAGATAGTCATGAATATGCTTAACGAGGTATTCAAATTGTTTTCTTATTTTCGTTAATACATCATTATGCAACGTGACACAAAGCTGGTCTTAGTTAAAGTCATACACACGTTGATCTGGATATTCTTCAATGTCGTTATTTTCTACATGCTGTATGCCGTATTGCAAAACAAGATTGACAGGTGGCTGTGGATAGGCTATGGATTAGTATTACTGGAGGGCCTTACATTACTTCTCTTTAAGTTCTTTTGCCCGCTGACATTAATAGCCCGTAAGTATTCAGATTCAACAAAAGACAACTTTGACATATATCTTCCAAACTGGTTAGCCAGGTATACGAAGGTGATCTATACCTCCATCATGGTAATTATTATTGTTATCACAGTTTATCGTCTTTGGACATAAACGCTGGCATCCCTTAAAATATAATTATAAAAATAGTTGTATGACTATATATATAGTTATACATTTGTTTCATGACGCACAGGGAACTGACCAAGGCAGAAGAACAGGTAATGCAAATCCTTTGGAGGCTTGGCAAGGGGTTTCTCAAGGATATTCTTGAAAGTTTTCCGCAACCAAAGCCGGCTTATACTACCGTTTCAACGGTGATCCGGGTACTGGTCAGGAAAGGATTTATAGGATTTAAAACCTATGGAAAGATTAACGAGTACTATCCCCTTGTTTCCAAGACAGATCATTTTAAGAGTAAACTAAAACCAATCATTACCAATTATTTTGATGGTTCGAAACGCGATCTGGCTTCATTTTTTGCCAACACGCATTTAAACCTTTCCGAACTGGAAGCGGTAAAATTGCTCATCGAGGAAAAGATTAATAAACTAAAACGAGGAAAATAAGATGCTTGCAACGGGTTTATATCTTATTAAATCGTGTGTGTATATAATCGCTTTTTACATTCCCTTTATCCTGATCCTTAAACGCACCACCTTCTTTTCGATAAACCGGATATACCTGGTATCAGGACTTTTACTTTCATTCGTTCTTCCTCTGTACACAGGGCTCACTTCAATACCGGCATACACACCTCCTGATCTGCCATTTATGGAACCCCTTGTCACGCAAACTGAATCGATCATTTCACAGGCAAGCAAACCTGCGGGTTCGTTAAGCATAGTCACTCTTCTCATTATTATTTACCTGGCAGGAATTGTTATTAGAGTGACACGGTTAGCTTTTTCAATCGGAGGCATTTTAAAACTCAAACAGCAAGGAGAGATTTTAGCCTGTCACAACTTAACGGTTGTTAAAACGAATACATCGATTCCATTTTCTTTCTTTAAGTTTGTGTTTTTGCCAAAGACCCTTGATGATTCGGGAATTTTAGAGCATGAGTTGGCTCATGTACGGCAATATCATTGGTTAGATTTATGGATCGTTGAAGTAGCGTCTATCATTCTTTGGTTTAACCCGGTGATGCTTGTCTACAAGCGCTCCTTAAAACAGCAACATGAATACCTGGCAGACCGATCGGCAATAGAAAGAGGAATTGACTTGGGAGCATACCTGATCAGCATCAGGCAACAAATTGAACTTTCAATCCCTGCTCCACTGACCAGTGAATTTTATTTTCAATCCATTAAAAACCGAATCAATATGTTGACAAACGAAAGAACCTCAGTCTATAAGCTAGCTGCATACCCTCTTGTATTGCCTATTATCATTTTCCTTCTCATGGCTTTTTCACCACGGAAACAGTTTCAACTCATTGAACAAGGTGTGATGGAATCTGGTCAGGAGCAACTATCCTTATGCCTGCCCATTGATAAGAGCAAATTTTTGTTGGAGAGTGGGTATGGAGAAAGACTACATCCTGTTTTGGGTGTTATGCGGTTGCATACCGGAATTGATTTGGTTGCGGAGGAAGGCGTTCCTGTAGTCTCCACGGAAGGGGGAGTGGTGGTAAAGGCACAACTGGCTGAGGCTTGGGGAAATATAGTTGTAGTTCAGCACGATGGAACGTACTCAACTTCCTATTCGCACCTGAAGTCCATGAATGTAAAACAAGGAGAGAAGGTAGAGAAGGGGCAGAAGATTGGATTGGTAGGTCACACGGGGTTGTCTACCAAGGACCATTTACATTTTGAACTTCTTAAAAATGCGAAGGCTATAGATCCTATTAGTTATTTGCCACAAATTAAGTAGTGAGCTTTTGTCCTCGTGCTTTATCTTTGCGCATTAGCGGTTTATGAACCGCAGAGACGCTAAGCCACAGAGAGATTTATTTTGCCCTTGGTCGGTGTTATCACCGACCAACCAAAGCCTATAAATGCTCCGCATAGTGCGTGAGGAACCCCCAATTATTTTCATCGAGATGGTAAAATCTGTATGAGGAGTGTACATATTCCTCTGGATATTCACACAGTCCAGCTTTCACTGGATTGTAGTGCATATAGTCAATTTTCTGACTTGCCACTTTGCGATTATACATTGTGGCGGAGTATGATCTGCGCTCCCAAAAGTGATAGTCACGATCCCTTTGAGTACTTATATAACTATCCAGTGCTGACGGATCATCAGCAAGTAGATTAAATTTGATTTGCTGTGCGGTGTACTTCAAAAACATCTGTTTCACATTTTTCTCCAGCCACTGATCTTGTTTACACCACATCAAATGAATGTGATTGGGCATG
>DAOOCD010000119.1:0-10627 GCA_035408225.1 Cyclobacteriaceae bacterium
GTGGTGCGCTAAACAGAACTTTCCTTGATAAATATCCTATAGATCTTTTTGTTCCTGGAAATCCCCCTCATCCACTAACCTTTATTAATGGCGTATTGGAATTGATTCGTGCCCGGAAAAAATAAACGTGGTCTGTATCACTACAGACCACGCAAAAAATAAACCTAACCCCATTTTCTAACTAATTTTCTATTACGAAGATCGATAAGCCATTTCGTAAATCGACTTGACGTGCGGTCCGAGGAATACCCGTGCATACATTCTGATGATGGCTAGTCCATCAATCACAAACGTTGAAGCAACAATCAGCGCCAGCACAGGTTGATCTTCATGTATGTGGGTGAATATCAAATCCTCGCCTATAAACGAGGTCGTGATAGGAAAACCGGAAACCCCTAGGCATGCCAATAAAAATACTATTGCAAATTTCGGATGCTTGTAGGAATGACCATGAAACTGATCAAGGTCTATGCTACCTTCATGCGATCTTAACCATCGAAGGCATTCAAAACCCAGAATCCCGGCAAGAGCTACTCCACTGAGATAATAATGCACCTGGCTGAAACTAAATTGTTCGTTAAATGAAATCGCCAGGGCAACCCAGAAGTGATTCATCACCACCAATAGCCAGCTTACTCGTGCAATCTTTCTTTCTGTAAAGGCCTTGAGTACGGTGATCAACGCAATTAAGGAAAATACATAAGGCAGATATTTTTCTATTTGATCAGGGATCAATTCCCGGTTGTAAACAGACCACAACCCAATCAGATAGATTGGTATGAGAACATAGATGACTCTGTTAAGAGATAAAAAATCAAGCTTTCGCCCGGCAAGCTTTAATGGGTTCCACAGATACCGGTACATTAGCGTATCGAGATTCCACTCCTTTAAACACAACATGTATAAAGTATATTCCATCTTTCTGGGAAATGAATCCTCAATGGTTTGCTGACGAGGAACAAAATTATAAAACTGCTCGCGGATCAGGTAGCTAACAACAGAAGGTGATACCAGAAGCTGGTACGTTCTTAAAAATGCATTTCCGGCAAAGTGAATCAAGGCAAGGTTTTCAAATCCGAATGCCAGCTCTATAAAAATCAATCCAATCTGGGCGATGGATGCATAGGCAATCTGACTTTTTACAGATGATTGAACCCTTGCTATTCCTGTAGCAATAACACTTGATATCAACCCAAGCAAACCAATAATGATTCGAACTGACATCTGATGATCCCAGAAAGGAAAGGTTCTCATCAGAACGAATACTCCGAGATGAACCGATAAAGACCCATAAAAAATAGCACTGGATGGCGTTGGACCTTCCATAGCACGAGGCAGCCACGATGAAAATGGAAATTGAGCTGACTTAGCCGCAGCAGAAAGTAAGATCATTAAAGAAATAAAAATACCAATCCAACTGTGTGTCTGTAAGTGACCATGGACCAGCTCATAGTTATTCAATCTCAAAAACGTAATATTCTCATGAAACAAATGATGAGCCATCCACATTGCCAGGATAAGTCCAACATCTCCAATCCGATAGATGGAAAAAACTTTTACTGCATTTTTTACAGGCAAGTAACGATCGCGATAAAAGGCGATGAGAAGAAAGGAAGAAATACCCAGTATCTCCCAACCAATAAACAATGTTTCCATATTACCTGAGAAAATCACGATGTTGTACCCCAGGTAAAAGAAGAGAATCGTGTTAAAGAAACGCTTATAACCACTCTCGCGGTGCATGTAATAACGACTGTAAATCGTTACCAGGAACGTAAGGAAAGATCCTACCATTGCATAAACCAAAGTAACCTTATCGAAATAAAAATCAACAAAGAATTCATAATTCGTAGTTCTAAAAAGAACCATCTCCTTATAATCCAACGTTGGGTGCCCATTCAGCAACCAGTAAATAACAAATACCTGAGTGCCTAAAAGATGTACCCCTACCGTTGAAAATGCATTCCATGAAATAATATCTTCTTTCTGGCGTGGAATAATCAGGCTAATCGCATACCCTGCTAATGGCAAGAGAATAAAAAATTGAAGTATGTTTGACATAACGTAATTAAGCGATTGAATAAACCGGTAAATTTTCTTCGTGAGTTTCCAAGACACTACTCAGATCGGAAACAGTCTCAACGGATTGTTTATTTGGGTTATACGATATGAACTCGCCTTCTTTAAATACAGAAAGTTCACGTGTCTCTGGATGGATAGCTACTAAATGCACCCACTCGTTAATAAACCACTCATACGTCTCTGGTTGTTTTTGAATCACTTGCAACACTACATCAGCAAAATGTTCAACTACAAGCAGTAATCTTACCGGATCATGCACTTCAATCATCTGACTTGGGAGCCCCGGTCTTAAATCTCCATCAATTCCATTGGCCACACCAAAAAGGCCCATCACGTTGTGGGGCAGCTTTGTGCCCGCCCCTAACTTCTGATTATCAACCCGCGAGAAAAAATATTCAAGGTTAATCCCTCCACACACTGGCCCCAGTGGCTTAATAATATTCAATAGAAGTTTACCATCTAAGTCGGTCGCATAATCATATGAATTCAAAAAGGATCTTCTGTCTAAAAATAAGTGCTTAGTCAGCGCTCTGCGTCCTACAATACACAAGGAGTTGGTGGCATGATTTAATTCTGGCCTCGGTTCGAACAAGGAAACAGACCGTATCCTGATCTTTTCATGAATTTTTTCCGGGTTAAGATGAGTATCTACCGATTGGAATCTCCGGGATCTTTCCTTGGCGTTTAAATCCAAAGCCGCTTTAAAAGTTTGCTCATTCTTAAGATGCAATTCTTTGTTTATAGGAGTAAGGGAATCTACATCAAAAAAAATGACTTCGTCACGCGTAGTATCATGCAATCCCCCAACAAATTGAGTTTCTTCAGGGATTACTAAACCCTTGCCTCTCAAAATTGATCGAACCTCAGGATGATTGGCCATATGACAGACAACGCGCGAATTGACGGAGCCCGCCCGACCTGAACATGCACCACAATCATAGGCTGCAAAGTGAGGATTATTGACGCTGCTCGAACCATGACCAACCACATACACGAGATTTGAAAAACTCTTAATCAAACCGATACTTCTTAAAAGACCCTCCACACGAGTTGCCATTTCATCTACGGTAAATCCAACTTGTAAGTCATTTTCACGATGATCTGGTCTTTTATTTTCTATGGTGAGTTTAGAAAACTGGTCCATGTGCTTAAAAGAAGAAGCGGTAGCGGGGCCCATGGAAGGCTTGAAAATATTTATGAACAGCCGAAATGCAGACCAGAAGCCAAGGGTTTGTGTGATCATCCACCCTCTGAAAAGAGAGTGCGAATGCTTAGTAAAATGAATATCCCTTTCGTTTTTTCTCTGCACACCAATCTCCTTAATCAGAAATTTTGGATTGACGGGTGCCGGACAAAGTTTAGTATAGAACTTGCCATGATCAGGCTGGAAGTAAAACTCTACTCCGAAAAAACCGGGTGTTCCAAACGTTTCGCACGCGGTGTCTTCTGCCTCCAGGTATCTTCGAAGTGAACACTCACGATCGTCAATACAAAACATAGCCTGAAAACTACTTCTGTCAGGGCGATTTTCCGATTTTGTGTTTTTCAAGCCGGCAAGCACTTCATCATAATAGCTCCACTCAAACGCTTCTTGCCAAAGAGAGGTTATCGCATCCAGTTCGGTAGTAGGCACCTCTGCAAAAAGATCGATTGGTTTAGTTTCAATCACTTTGGCCAGAGGCAACCAAGTTTCACCAAAGTGGCTATCCAAGGCATCAATCTCGAGTAATAATTCAAAAATGATTAAATCATGAAGGGTAATTTTTTTGTGATCCAATAAGGTTTGAGGTTGGTCTTCAACTGTGGCTACCATTCCCGACCAGCCCTGATGCGAGAATTGTTGATCAAACAGATAATGCTCATAAAGCGTTTCATCATTACCTACCAGGATTTTTAATAATGACTCTATGCCACAATGCCCGGATAGCAAAAGATTTTTTACCCTCTTTGTTTTAAAGAAACTGGTGAAACTGCCCTTCTCCATTTCCCTAATGGCTGTAAGAAACCCCCTATTACTTATGGGGAAATTCCACATCGAGATACCTTGATCCAGGTAAGAGCATAGCGTTCTAAAGAGAAGTGGATGAACCTGAGAATCTAAATCAATGCGATAATGTCTTTTCCAATTTGATCTCAATGAACTGATCCGGGGCGAATCCTTATGATAGTGCCCATTTAAAAGCTTGTATTTCCATTCAGCCACCTGGCCTTTTCCCTTTCGTTCCGCAATAACTTTCTCAAGAATGGTCGAGGTTATCCGTCCTGATTGATAGTGTGAACGATATTCAGCCAGGGATAGAGAAACCCGATAACCAAAAATGGTGGAAGCACTGTAGATTGCTTTATCAAATTTCAGATTCTGGAATCCATGAAGTGTGTTGTGATGTATAAAGTCTTTTAATGGCGCCTGCGCGGGAAGAAAATGCTTCAGATCATGCAGCACGTGATGCTCATCAAAAGAATGATTGTCTGCTTTCATTTAAATAAATAAGTTAAAAATTGAAGGCTAAGCCTTTACATGATTTAATAAAGAGTAACCGGATCGGTTAAGAAAAGAAAGAAATCAGATGAGAATGCTTCGTTTAGCCAGGTATAATGGAATGGGGCCGGCTAACGGCTTAGTTGTATTATAAGCAAAACACGAATCCTTGATTAAATCAGAATGTATTAATTCTGAAGGCAGGAAAAAATAAAACAATGCAGATGCGCTGTCGGAGCTAATCTCCTCTTCTTTTTCCTTCTCTTCGTAAGGAAGTTGGATATCGGTCTTGGTTGGGGTGCTTGACGCTTTATACAAGCCAATGCCCCTTACATGATCGTTAGAATGAGAGGGTAATGAACGGATTACAATGGGAACAAACAAAAAGAAAACCAGCACAAGGCTCAATACTGTCCGGATGTGATTTCTCTTGTTCATTAAACAAAGGTAGGAAATTCCGTAATCCTCAAAAATTCTTGTGATTACAGGTTCATGAACGAAAGCTCCTCGGCAAAGGTTCAAGGGGAATGGGGTCAATTTTAAAGCAAAGAACAATCGTTAGCTTATGGAATAAAGTTGATGGAGATAGAAAAATCAAAAAATAATCGGACATTTGTTCAAAATCCACGTTTCATGCCATTGAGGTATAACAAGATTTTGAAACTCTTTGCCATTCTCCTGTTCAGTTTTGAGCTATTGGCTCCGGCTGTTCTTATTGCAGCACCTAAGGAGGTTTATGACAATCATGAAATAAAAGGCATAAGTACTCTCTCAGAATCAGCTCAATCGCTTGATCTCCTGTCGCACCTGATCTTTGAAGAAGTTAATAATGAAGTTCGCGAGGGCAAAGATGATTGCCTGATTAGCGTTTGCTTTATAGAGGTATTCAGCGAACTGCAAAAATTTGAACCCGTTCAAATTACCTGGACTCTTCCAAAAGAAAGGTTTGACATACAGCCTTCTCTATATACCCTGCACCGGGTTCTTATAATTTAATCTTTCAATTCTCGTTGCGGTTCTAAGAACCGCATTTTCAGATTCCCTCGTTCGGGGATCTGTTTATTCACTTCTTTATTGTTACTAAAATCTTAATGGCATCTTGTATTAATGCCTTCTTTAAAATTAAAATATGAAAACACTCGAAATTCCTAAAGATGGCTTAGAAGGATTGAAGCAAAACTGGAGGACAGACGCCCTCTCTGGTTTCATGGTATTCCTTCTGGCCCTGCCTCTTAGTTTAGGTATCGCAAAGGCCAGTGAGTTTCCTCCGGCCATGGGCGTACTCACCGCTATGATCGGTGGTTTGTTTGTAAGCTTTTTTGCTGGCTCACGATTAACCATTAAAGGCCCGGCAGCCGGACTCATCACCATCTGTGCCGGTGCGGTAACAGAAATGGGTGGTGGAGTAGATGGCTGGAAAATGGCACTTGGGGTAATTGTCGTTGCCTCTATTATTCAGATTGGTTTTGGTTATTTGAAATTTGGTTCACTTAGTGATTTCTTTCCACACTCTGCTGTCCATGGAATGCTGGCCGCTATCGGGTTAATTATTTTTTCAAAGCAAATACATGTTCTTTTGGGTATAGATCCTTCCTTACTTAAAGGAAAAGAACCCCTTGAGCTTTTTGAAATGATCCCGTCTTCGATTATGCACGAGGATCCACGGGTTACGATTATCGGCATTCTAAGTCTGGTAATCATTTTTGGGCTTCCCTTATTAAAAGGAAAATACATTAAGCGAGTACCTGCGCCATTAGTTGTTCTGTTAGTTACCATACCGATGGCATGGATTATGGATTTTAAACACACAGAACCTGCGTTCGACATGGTGAGCATTGGAAACTTCTGGGGCAATATTGGATTCAATGCAGACTTCTCAGCCATTGGAAGTATGGTATTCTGGAAATATGTACTCATGTTCTTATTTGTGAATAGTTTGGAATCTTTACTTACTGTAAAGGCTATTGACGGATTGGATCCATGGAAAAGAATCTCAAATCCTAATAAAGATTTAATGGCGGTTGGCGCTGGTAATGCTCTTTCGGGCTTGCTGGGCGGACTACCCATGATTTCTGAAGTCGCCCGTAGTTCTGCCAATATTACATTTGGTGCGCGCACCCGGTGGAGCAATTTCTTTCATGGTTTCTTTTTGTTGGTTGCCATGCTATTGTTCATTCCGGTAATCGAAATGATTCCAAATACTGCCCTGGCAGCACTATTGATTGCTGTTGCTTATCGCCTGGCCTCGCCCAATGAGTTTTTCAAAACGTATAAAATAGGCTCTGAGCAATTGGTTATTTTCATTACAACCATAATAGTTACGGTTGCAACCGACTTATTGGTAGGTGTTGGTGCAGGTATTCTGATGAAGCTTATTTTCCACGTTCTTAATGGCGTTCCATTAAAAAATCTTTTCAAAGCCAAATTCGAATTTACACAGCGGGGTGAAGATTTTCTGATGAAAATTAAAGGTTCAGCTATATTCTCAAATCTACTGGGGTTTAAAAAAGCTTTCTCGCAAATCAAACCGGGAAGCAAAATTGTACTTGATCTTACCGAGGCCCATCTCCTCGATCATAGTTTTATGGAATACATCCATCACATGGAAGAAGAACAGGTACACTCGGGAGGTTCAGTTACATCGATCGGGTTCGATCGATTCAAACCGTTCTCCAATCACCCAATGGCAGCCCGCAAATTTTCTTTGGAGAATCAAAACCGCATCGAAATTAAACTCAGCCCGCGTCAATTGGAGCTACGGGATTTTGCTGAAGCAGAGGAATACGCATTCTACCCACAGCGTGCAAAAAATGCACTTAAGTATAAAGGCTTTCCTATACAGGTAGGCAATCGTATTCTTTTTGAAGAGAATACGCTTACCAAATATACAGACCTGTCCCGGGTAGATATTTCAGATATCACCTTAACTGAAGGTGCTATGCAGGATCGTGAAGACACCCATATTACAGTTATCCATATATCGGAAGAAGAAATTCAGATCCCCGATTTTGCGCTGGAACCAGAACGACTTTGGTCTAAACTGTTTGAGGGTGTTGCCGGAAAAGATATCGACTTTACTTCGCATCCGCAGTTTTCGAAAAAATATTACCTGCGTGGTCAGGAAGAAGCAGCGGTTCGTGAATTTTTTTCTGATACGCTTATCCAGTTTCTTGAAAACCGTGAAGAGATACATATTGAATGCCATCGCAATCGCCTGTTGTTTTACAAGAAGCGAGACCTGCTCGGATCATCCGAGATACTTTATGTAGTAAAATTTGCACATGACTTCCTGGAACTGATTAAACAGAAAGAAGAACAAACTGTGTAATTTATTTTTTGAGAGCTGTCTCTCTAACTTTAACAAAAAAATAAAGCCATGAACAGAATTTTTGCTTCATTGGCCTTTCTTTGCCTTTACAGTTTTGTTCAGGCGCAAGAGAAGCCAAAAGAAATCAATGAACTGAAACTTAACCTCAATGACGAAGGAAGCCATTACATAAAAGCTACTTTCCTTAATCAGGTTTGGTTACGATACAACGATAGTAATCCGGGTACACGTGTACTTAACGAGCCAACTTCCCAGACTTTTGATATAGGCCTTCGAAGAACCCGGTTTCAACTCTACGGACAGGTAACGGATCGGGTATTCTTCTACTTCCAGTTTGGACAAAACAATTTCAACTATCTGTCGCAAAATGCTGGTAACAGAAAAATGCAGGCATTTTTTCACGATGCCCTTGGAGAATACAGAGTAACTAAGGGGAATGAAAAACTGATTTTGGGTGGTGGTCTTACGATCGCAAATGGGTTATCGCGTTTTAGCCAACCTAGCATTGGAACCATCATGACTATGGATGTACCTGTTTTTGCTCAGGCTACCGTGGACCAAACCGATGAATTCTCTCGTAAATTAAGTGTGTATGCACGTGGTCAGCTAGGTAAACTGGATTATCGGTTGGTATTAAGTGACCCATTTCCAATTACTACCAATGGGCAACCTGCACCTGCACTATCAACGAATGCTACCTTCTCACAACGAGGACATGAAAAACAGTATCAGGGATTTTTTATCTACAATTTCTTTGATAAAGAACCGCATACTACTCCTTATATGACGGGTACTTATCTGGGAAAAAAGAAAGTGCTGAATCTTGAGGCAGGGTTTATAACACAAGGCAAAGCCACATGGACGAGAGAAGGCATAGATACAACTTACCACACCATGAACTTGTGGTCAGCCGCTCTGTTTTATGACGCACCCGTCAACACAGAAAAGGGAACTGCATTAAACGCCTATGCTGGCTATTTTAATTATGATTTTGGACCGGGGTATCTCCGGTACAATGGCATCATGAATCCTGCTTCTTCTGTAAGCGGCCCCTATCCGGCAGGAAGTCAGGGAAATGCTTTCCCCATGTTTGGCACAGGTAAAGTATGGTATACACAAGTTGGATACCTGATGAAGAAAGACTTATTGGGCGAAGGCAATGGTACACTTATGCCGTACGCATCGCTTCAAAGCGCTAAGTACGATAGGCTCGACAAGCAGATGAATGTTTATGATCTTGGTGTGAACTGGTTAATCAAAGGGCACACTAGCAAAATCACACTTGATTACCAGAGCCGGCCTTACTTTGAACAACAAGGCACAGATATTACCCGGGCCGGAAGAAAAAGTCAGGTTGTTATGCAATATCAAATCTACTTCTAAACTATTTTTTGGTTAAGGTTAAGTCACACCTGTGGTGGGTGTGACTTTTTTATTTTACGATGTGGCGTCAGGAACCCGAAACAAACGGAACAAAATTTATAGTAATTTTGCCACCTCACACCAGACTATGGATTTTAAAGAAATATTTTCGGTATCACTCATTCTCTTTTCAGTAATTGATATTATCGGGGCCGTTCCATTTATCATCCAGATAAAAAAAAGAGAAGGAAGAATCTATGCTGAAAAAGCTACTTTAATCTCAGCAGCCCTGATGGTGGCTTTTCTTTACCTCGGCCAGTCTATTCTCAATTTATTTGGATTAGATGTCGCTTCCTTTGCTGTTGCCGGGGCTATTGTGATTTTTATAGTTGCCATGGAAATGCTGTTAGGGATCACGCTAATTAAAGACGATCCGGATGCAAAAGGCTCGGGATCAATTGTTCCGCTTGCTTTTCCACTGATTGCCGGGGCCGGTACATTAACTACTATTCTTTCATTACGGGCTGTTTACCAGGAAACTAACGTACTGGTTGGTATCTTATTAAACCTTGTTTTTGTTTATCTGGTGCTGCGTTCCGCATCCTGGCTCGAAAATGTAATTGGCAAATCAGGATTTGCCGTCTTGCGAAGAGTATTCGGAGTAATTCTTCTGGCCATAGCAGTAAAAATTTTCAAGTCTAATGTTTTCCCTGCATGATCCGGATTTACACGGATGGTGCCGCACAAGGCAACCCAGGACCAGGCGGTTACGGCACCATCCTGAAATTTAATCATCATGCAAAAGAACTTTCCGAGGGATTCCGGCTTACAACCAACAATCGCATGGAGTTGATGGCAGTAATCATCGGGTTGGAGGCTATCAAGAAACTTGGTATACCTGTTACTATCTACTCCGATTCAAAGTACGTGGTGGATGCCGTGGAAAAAGGATGGATTTGGGGTTGGGAAAAAAAGAATTTTGCTAAAAAAGCAAATGAGGATTTATGGCAACGCTACATTCCGCTGCATCACAAATTCAAGCCAAAATTTGTATGGGTGAAGGGTCATGCCGGGCATCCGGAAAATGAACGCTGCGACCAGCTGGCTGTTGCCGCAGCCGAAGGAGATGATCTTCTTGTTGATAAATGGTACGAAAAGAATCAGAACGACCAGAAATAGTTGTGATTTAAACGAATCCCGTATATTTATTTTCTAAACTGGGTGCCTTGTCAACCGAACCTATATCTATACATTTCTCTTCGGGCAGTCTAACCGCATTGAATATCTGCCTGGCGATCATCATGTTTGGTGTAGCGCTTGACATTAAATGGTCGCATTTTACCCAGTTGGCCAATCAGAAAAAAGCAGTAGCAACA
>DAOOCD010000120.1:0-10625 GCA_035408225.1 Cyclobacteriaceae bacterium
GGATTTGCTACCTATTTTACCCTGCTGTTCATTGAACATGCCTATGGGTACGATGCCTTCATGGCAGGTCTGGACGATAGTAAGAAAAGAGTCAATACATTCTATACTAAAAATCCCAGCTACCGAATTGTGCACGATAACCTTCAGGATATGGAGCAAGTAACCAGTTCGCACACCTATCAAAAAGGCAGCTGGATACTTCACATGTTGCGCGGTGTGGTGGGCGATGAAAACTTCTGGAAAGGAATCCGATCTTACTACAGCAAGTATATGAACAGCAACGCCACTACGGCCGACTTCAGAAGAGAAATGGAAGAAGCATCGGGTATGGATCTGAAAGATTTTTTTGATCAGTGGCTATACAAACCGGGAGCATTGCAGTACAGCGGATCATGGCAATACGATGCCAAAAAGAAAGAGGTTAGGATTATCATTGAGCAGATCCAGACCAATGGAAGCCTGTTTAAGATGCCTGTGCAGGTTGCTATTTACTCATCAACCGGGAAACCTGTAATGAAAACACTACAGGTTAATGAAAAGCGGAACGAGTTTACCCTATTGGTAGAATCGGAACCTGATAATATTGTACTTGACCCAAACCACTGGGTACTGATGGAGGCGAAATGGGGAAAGAAATAAGTTTTGTTTGATTCGGCAAGCAATAAAAAAAGCCCCGTGAGTCTACACTCCGGGGCTTTATATTATATCAATAACGAATTTACCAAACCTTGATCCGTTCTGTTTCGGGTTTAAACATTTTATCTCCGGGTTGCACATTAAAGGCATTGTAAAAAGGCGTGAAGTTCATCAACGGCCCATTAACACGCCACTTGGCTGGTGCGTGCGGATTGGTGTTTACATACATGCGCAAATACTCATCCCTTGTTTTTACACGCCAGATTCTCGCAATCGAAATAAAGAAACGCTGGTCGGGTGTAAAGCCATCGATCTTCGTAGTATCTCGTCCTTGCTCAGTCAGTTTAAAGGCATCATAGGCAATGGCCACACCGGCTATGTCGGCCGTATTTTCGCCAACGGTTAAGGCACCTTTTACATGCAATGAATCGAGCACGGTAAACGAATTATATTGATCAATCACCTGCTGAGTTCGTGTTCTAAATTTTTCATAATCATCTTTTGTCCACCAGTTTTTCACATTGCCGTCTTTATCATATTGCGCACCCTGATCATCAAACGAGTGGGTTATTTCATGACCAATCACCATACCAATACCACCATAGTTTAGTGCATCATCGGCATAAAGATCAAAGTACGGAGGCTGTAAAATACCTGCCGGGAAGACAATTTCATTAAGCGGAGGATTATTGTACGCAGTTACCGTGGGTGGTGTCGTGAGCCATTCCGTTCTATCAACAGGTTGGCCCACTTTACTAATGCTGTAGAGGTAGTCATTCTTGTTGGCCGACAGGCGGTTTTCAAAATAGGCATCCCGTTTCACTTCCACGTTGGAGTAATCGCGCCACTTATCCGGGTACCCGATTTTCTCATTGAAGGCATACAGTTTTTCTTTTGCTTTTGTCTTGGTTGAATCACTCATCCAATCCAGCTTATTGATACGAGCCTCAAATGCTTTTTCAAGATTGTCTACCAATACAGCCATACGCTTTTTAGCATCCTCAGGAAAATATTTTTTTACGTACAACTGTGCCAGGGCATGTCCAATTGAGCGATCAACCGCTTGGGTCATTTCTTCTGCACGGGATTTTTTAACCGCTTGTCCGGTCAGAATTTTTGTATACTCAAAAGCCGCATCAGCAAACGGTTGGCTTAAAAAATTGGAATAATTGGTAAGGGCATTGGCTTTTAAATAGACTTTCCAATCATTGACGGAAACGGATTTTAACATCGCATTCAGCTTATCATAGTAAGCAGGTTGCCCCACGTTAACTGAATCAACCTTTACACCCAAGTCGTTCATCAATGTGGTCCAGTTTAAGTTCGGGTGTTTTTTTGAAAGCGCAACGACAGCCATTTTATTGTAGTTAGCATTCACGTCCCTGAGCTCAATATTTGTTTTGTGCGAGGTTGCCAGTTGTTTTTCAATTTCATAAGCAACAGTAGCGTTCTTTTCTGCGGCCGCTGCAGCCCCTGTCAATTCAAACAACCTGGTGAGATATTTCTTATATGCATTTTGAATTTTGAGTGTTGAGGAATCTGTTTTGAAATAATAATCTCGTTCAGGCAAACCAATTCCGGTTTGATAAAACTGGGCGATGTTGACAGTACTTTTTTTGTCATCAGGGCCAACATAAAAACCTATGATGGAGCCATCACCCACTTTTTGTTCTTCAGCAACTACTTTCAATAACGAAGGCACATCGGTAATGGCATCGATGCGTGCCAGTAGAGGCTTAATCGGTTCATAACCCCGTTTATTAATAGCCACTGTGTCTAATCCGGAGGCATAAAAATCACCCACCTTTTGTTCTATGCTTCCTACCGGATTCTTGCTTTGCGCGACACTGTCCAGAATTCCTTGCAGGCGTATGCGCTGCGGGAAGTTCATGAATGAATAGGCACCTACGCCCGTTTGACTCGCTGGGATGGTGGCGCTATCGTACCAGATGCCGTTAACGAATGAAAAGAAATCATCCCCTGGTTTTTTGGTGTAATCGAATCCTGTTACAACTACGTGTTTGGTAGCCGTATCCGAAGCTTGCTTACAAGCTCCCGTAAGTAACAGGACCAGAGCAAGGTGATAGAGTTTTTTCATGGTTTATGGTTTTTTATTGCGAAAACAAAATGACCCCAAAAATAAGGATGAACAAACCTGATTTTGTCATTTGATGAGCGTTTAATTTAAACGGCAAAAAAATAACTTTATGTAAGGTTTACACAGGTCTTCCTCAGAACAGTAATCTGTATGTTTGTTATGATTTCTTTAAATCATTCTATTCTTATTTTAATCCGCCCGGGCTTTTCTACTTTTACTACAACTTAAAACAGGTAATGGATTCACGGAGAGAGTTTATCAAAAAGGCCGCTATGCTTTCGGGTGCAGCTGGTATGAGTAGTTTGTTCCCTTCTATAGTTCGGGCATTCGAAATTAATCCTGAGCCCGGCACCACATGGCGCGATGCAGAGCACGTTGTGATCCTGATGCAGGAGAACCGGTCGTTCGATCATTGCTATGGAGCCTTGCGTGGAGTGCGGGGTTTCAACGATCCGCGCGCCATTACGCTGCCTAACAATAACCGGGTTTGGCTGCAGACCAATGAAAAAGGAGAAACCTTTGCACCCTTTCGGCTTAACATCAAAGACACAAACGCCACGTGGATGGGGTCGTTGCCCCATGGCTGGACCGATCAGGTAGATGCACGCAATGATGGCCGCTTTGACAAATGGTTGATTGCCAAACAACCTGGCCGCAATGAATACAAGCATATGCCGCTTACACTGGGCTACTATAATCGTGAAGATGTGCCGTTCTATTATTCTCTGGCTGATGCATTTACCGTGTGCGATCAGAACTTTTGCTCAAGTCTTACTGGCACTACGCCAAACCGACTCTACTTATGGACCGGAAAAATACGTGAAGATGCGAAGTCACCAGCTCGGGTGCGTAACTCAGAAACTGATTATGGTGTAGAGGCTGCGTGGAAAACATTTCCCGAGCGCCTGGAAGAAAATAACGTCTCGTGGCGAATCTACCAGAATGAAATCAGCGTGGGGGTTGGGCTTGAAGGCGAAGAAGATGCCTGGCTTGCCAACTTCACCGATAACCCACTTGAGTGGATGGAGCAATACCGAGTGCGCTTTCATCCGGCATACATGAAATACCTTCCTAAAAAGATAGCGGACTTGCGCAATTATATTACCCAAAACGAAGAAAAATTAAAGTCACTTGTAGCAGACCCGGAAGAGCACAACCAACTCAAACAGAAACTGGAACGCGCGCGATTGCATCTGGAAACTTCCATTGCCGATGCGCAGAAGTACACACCAGAGAATTACAATAAACTAACGCAGACAGAAAAGAATCTGCATGAGAAAGCATTCACAACAAACTGGCTCGATCCTGAGTATCACCAACTCGAGACACTGACTTACCACGATAGTGGAGTAGACCGCGAAATGAAAGTTCCGAAAGGGGATGTGTTATTTCAATTTCGTGACGATGTTAAGAATGGAAAACTTCCGGCCGTATCATGGCTGATTGCTCCTGAAAATTTCTCTGACCATCCCGGAGCACCATGGTATGGTGCCTGGTATGTATCGGAAGCGATGGATATACTCACACAAAACCCGGAGGTGTGGAAGAAGACGATCTTCATTATATGTTATGATGAGAATGATGGCTACTTCGATCATGTGCCGCCCTTTGTTCCGCCAGTGCCGGGCGATCCAACTACAGGATTAGTATCGAAAGGAATTGACACGCAAACGGAATACTTTACGTTGGCAGATGATTTGAAACGCAGTCCAGCTGAAGAAGCACGAGGTAGTGCCATTGGATTAGGATATCGCGTGCCACTGGTGGTTGCTTCACCGTGGAGTCGCGGGGGAGCAGTATGTTCGCAGGTTTTTGATCATACCTCCATTATTCAGTTTCTGGAAAAATTTGTGAATCACAAAAC
This sequence comes from Cyclobacteriaceae bacterium, assembly GCA_035408225.1. GTDB lineage: Bacteria > Bacteroidota > Bacteroidia > Cytophagales > Cyclobacteriaceae > ELB16-189. Next base: position 4,599 of record DAOOCD010000120.1, read on the forward strand.
AGGCAAAGAAATTCGCGAAACCAACATCAGTGATTGGCGAAGAACCATTTGCGGAGATCTTACTTCGGTGTTTACACCTTATCATGGTGAGAAAATGCCCCTTCCGGAATTTCTAGATCATGATAAATTTGTGGAGAGCATCCACAAGGCGCAATTCAAAAAAGAACCTTCAGGTTTTAAAGCGTTGACCAATGAAGAGATTGCAACGGCCAATCGTTTGCAGGCTACGTCCATATTTCCTCGCCAGGAAAAGGGAACGCGCGTTTCGCGAGCATTGCCCTACGAACTAAGTGTGAACGGCAAGGTGAAAGGAGGCAACCAATTTGAAATTACATTTGAAGCAGGCAAGAAGGTGTTTGGAAACCTTGCTTCAGGCGCCCCGTTTTCAGTTTATGGCGGTGGTAAGTTTTCGCATCGTTCCTATGCAGTGAAAGCAGGCGATGTACTTACCGATACCTGGAATGATTTTGCAAATAACATCTGTGATTTAAAAGTTTACGGACCCAATGGATTCTTCAGGGCATTCAAAGGCAAACCTGATACAGGTGTTGAGGTACATTGTGGTTATGAGTTCACCGGTGGAAAACTTACCGGCAAGTTGCAGCTGATGTTGACTAACCTGAGTAGTAGCCCTATTACGTTAACCATTACAGATCACTATCAAAAACAGAAACAAATGGTTGAGCTCGCAGCCCGTAAAAGCAACACCATCAAGGTCGACAGCAAATCCTCGGGGTGGTACGATGTTTCTGTAAGCATTGAGAATACTGATTTTGTACACCAATTTGCAGGCAGAATTGAAACGGGTAAAGAAGGCATCAGCGATCCTGCCATGGCATAAGTTGGACGCATAGTTGCAATTGAATCCATAGTGAATATTTAATGTTGACATCATGAAACGGTTTTACCTTCTTATTTTATTTGCAACCCAATTAGCAGTAGCGCAACCAAAAACGCCCAAAGCTGTTTTTATTATCATCGATGGGGTGCCGGCTGATGTTGTGGAAAAACTTGAGCTTCCGGTGATTCGTGAGATCTCGCAAGCGGGTGGTTATACGCGGGCCCATCAGGGTGGAGATAAAGAAAATGTTACACAAACCCCGACCATCTCAGCTCCTGGATATTACAACGTACTTACGGGAGTCTGGGGCTATAAACACAACGTATGGGATAATGACATTGTAGCGCCTAACTACAATTACTGGAATATCTTCCGCGTTGCACGATACACAAAGCCAACACTCAAAATCGCAGTCTTCTCCACCTGGGAAGACAATCGAACAAAACTTATTGGCGAGGGGCTGTCTGCTGCAGGTTCTCTTGTAATGGATTACAAATTTGACGGATTGGAAAAAGACACAGTAACTTATCCGCACGACAAGGAAGCAACACACATAAAAAAAATTGATGAGGCAGTTACAGACGAAGCAACGCGCGTGATTCGCGAGCAAGGTCCGGATTTGTCGTGGGTGTACCTTGAATTTACCGATGATATGGGACATCGATACGGAGATAGTCCGCAATTTTATGATGCAGTGGTTGCTGCCGATCGTCAGATCGGGAAGATCTGGACGGCAATTAAAGAACGTGAAAAAACTACCAACGAAGATTGGTGCATTATCATCACTACTGATCATGGAAGAACAGCTGATAATGGCAAGCACCATGGCGGTCAATCAGACCGAGAGCGCACTACCTGGATTGCAACGAATGCAAAAAGTCTGAATGCTGTATTCAACGATAATCCGGGAGCAGTTGACATTCTGCCCACATTGTGTCGGCACCTGGCTATTGTGGTTCCCGATAACGTAGCGCAGGAATTAGATGGTGTTCCATTTAGTGGAGACATTGATCTATCGAACCTACAAGCAGTGAAGCAAGGCAACCAGGTATTAGTAACGTGGAAGAACAGATCACTTTATAAGAGCCCGTTAGAGATTCTGGTTTCAACAACAAATCATTTTAAGGATGGCATGACGGATGAGTATAAAAGAGTTGGGAAAGTAAAAGCAGGTGTGGAGAAATTTGAATTTACTTCCAAAGCACAATTCCTGAAGGTGGTGGTAAAAGGAAAGCATCAAACAGCCAGTGCGTGGGTAGGTAAGGAGTGATGAGATTAGCCACTGAAACTAGACTTAATCCCTGCATTGTAGTAAGGATCATCTATCCATTTTTAGAATCAAAATTAGATCAGACAATTGGTGTTATAATATGTTTCAACTAATATTTAAGTTTTTCATCTTTATCCCACAGCCCCCAATAGGCACCTACATCGCCTTCAGCACCCACTTTCCACGACTCATCAAAGGATGAAAAGTAGAAAATTTCAATATTGTCTTCTTTCGACCACTTCTGTGTATTGACGAAGTACTTGATAAAATTTTCATCAGATGGTATAGCGGCACCAAAATTCGTGCCTTGACTCGGCCAACCTGTTTCGCTGATAATAACCGGTTTTCCCTTGGCGGCACGTATTGCCCTGTTATGCATTTCTTTCATGTATAATAGCGAGTAGTCGATGTGACAACCTTCCCAATAGGGGTAGCAATTTGCAAGAACGACATCGCAGGCCTCGGTTATTCTGGGCTTAACATCAAATTCAAAATACGCATCCACATAGCCAACAGGAATACCGGGAATAGCATGCTTCACGCGGTTGATGAAGGCGATTAACTCGTCTTCTGTCAAATCACCGCGGAGCATCACTTCATTTCCAACTGCGGCTATATCAACATATCCTTCTTTTGAAATCTTGATCAGATTTTCAACTTCCTGCTGATTGATCTTATCGTCATTGCCTAACCAGGCACCGACTAACGTTTTTAGGCCATACTCTTTCGCAATTTTTGGAATCAGTTCATTGCCTTCTGTGCATGAGAAGGATCGAACCCATTTCGTATAGGGTTGGATGATTTCCATCCTCCTTCTTATCTGCTTTTCAGTGATGATATCACCCGGTTTTTGTCCCTCAATGTATGGGCTGAATCCGATGCCATGCATTCCCGAATTCAACACTTTTTTAAACAGCTCACGCAATGATTCTATCGTAGCACCTTCATACGAAATGCCTGCCAGCGATAATATTTTTTCGGCTTTTGATGACATAGTTACTTGTATTTAAGGTTTTCATTCTTATCCCATATTCCCCAACGCTGGCCTACATCTCCTTCGTGACGAACTTTCCATGATTCATCGAACGAGGAGAAATAGAACATTTCAATGTTCTCTTGCTTCGCCCAGTTTTGGGTATTGATAAAATATTTCATAGCATTCTCTTCCGAAGGCTGAGCCTCTGCGTTACTGGTTCCCTGATCGGGCCAACCGGTTTCTGTAATGATTACCTTTTTGCCTTTCGCAGCCTCTTGCGCAACCAGATACATCTGTTTCAAATAACCGGAAGCCTGATCTATTCGGCACCCTTCCCAGAACGGATAGCAGTTGGCTAAAACTATATCACAAGCATCTACCAGATCCGCGTGCTCCTTGAACAGAAAGTATGCATCCACATAACCGACCGGTATATTGGGAAGCGCTTTTTTTACCTTGCTAATGTAATTCAGCAATTCCTGTTTGGTTAATTCATTCCGAAGCAACACTTCATTTCCTACAACAGCGATATCCACATATCCTTTCTGAGCCAAATCTATTAACCCTTTTATCTCATCTTCATTATTCGCTTTGTTGCTGTCGATCCACGCACCCACCATCGTTTTCAGACCTTTTTCATGGGCCGCTTTGGGAATAAACTCATTACCCTCGGTGCAAGAGAACGAACGCACCCATTTTGTATGGGGTGCGACTATAGCCATACGTCTTTGAATCTGCGCCTCCGATAAGGTATCGCCAATATTCTGACCTTCCATGTAAGGACTAAAGCAAATACCATTAAGACCCTTGTTAAGGTTTTTGCTAAAAAGTTGTTTCAATGCCAAATTAGATAACGCAGTAAAATCAACATCTGTTGCTAACGCTGGTATCTTGTTCAGTGATAAGAATTTTTCTTTTTGATAATATGAAGATGCCTTTTTTGTTTTGGCCGCTTCACGTTTGTCCAACTCTGCCCGAGTCTCATTGGCACGTTCTTCGGTAACATCATAATTCCGCATCACATACATGGCCGTTAGTGTACCCAAAATTGGAAGGCCCGAGAAAAAAGCTCTCAACCCTTCAATGGCACCTTCGGGCTGTGTAGCTGCGCCCGAATCAAACCCAACAATGGTCATGATTAAACCACTTAATCCACCTGCGATGGCAAAACCAAATTTTACCATCCACCAATAGATGGCTCCAAACGTTCCTTCTCTTCGCAAGCCTGTGTTTATTTCATCCATGTCAATCACATCGGCAGTCATCGACATCATCAACACAAACAGACTTCCAATACCGAATGAAAAAAACGGCAATGCAAAAATGAACATGTATGGTTTACCCGGTATAAAGAGAAACCACAACATGATATAACCAATAATGGATACTCCCTGGGAAGCGATAAAGGCTCTCTTTTTTCCAAACTTTTTCGATAATCGCGTAACAATAGGAATGACTAAAAAAGTGGTACCAAGTGCGCCCAAACATCCAAATAGGGTAGGCCAGATACCGGCTGCTCCGGCATCGCCACCAAAAAGATGGTACACAATGATAAAGAATGAAAATGCTGCAATCGTATTGAAAGCATTGAAAACCAAAAAAGTCGCAATGCAAAGTTGTCTGAATGGTTTTAATGCCAATGCTTCCTTAAAACTGGAAAGTATTTGTTTGAGGCTTCCTCCTATAGTTGCAAAGCTAAGTGGAGAGTAATTCTCATGAAGGGTCGATTTACTTTTAATAAATATGGCTGGTACCATGGCGCACAATGCAAATATTACACCTACCCAAACGGCCAATGTTCGCGTAGCCACATCCGCAGATTCAAAAAGGGTTTTGTCATACATGATCACCCAAAACCATGGGGCTATCACCCATGCCCACTGTCCAATCCATTGTGCCACCGCCATAATGCTGGTGCGCTCATGAAAATCATTGCTCATTTCATAGCCCATCGCGACATAAGGAACACTAAAAAGGGTGAGGCCTAAGTAGAATATAAATGACCATAGTATGAAATAAATAAAATTGTATTCAACGCCATTGCTTCGATACAATTGCCACATCACAATAAAGGAGAGCCCCATAAGTATGGATCCAAAGAAAACGTATTGCCTTCGTCTGCCCCATTTGGATTTTGTATTGTCAGAGATGAAGCCCATAATGGGGTCTGTAAACGCATCAAATATTCTGGGAAAAAAGTATATCGTTCCCCACATCCATCCGGGAAAGCCCAGGTCTTGCACCAAGACTACCATGAAGATACCCAACACGGCAGGGAACATTTGATTGGCTAGCATGCCCAGACCAAATGCTACTTTTTGACCAAACGGAACCTGATTTGTAATCGCAGACATGGTTTTTATTTTTTAGTGATCGTGAATATGATTTAAACTGCTCTCTTAGTCTTACTATTTGACAATCATTCTTACTTAGCGGGTGGTGCTTTCACTTCTTCCATAAGCTTTTTCTTGTCGCCATTATAAGTTTTGATAATCGGGTTTCCTCCTCGCGTCAGGTTCTTAAAAACACCTTGATCAACTAATTCCCAAAGCGGATATTTTGCTTCACCTTTAAGTGTAAAAAGTCCAAAGTGATTTTCTGAACCCTTTGGATTTTGTGCGTCTTTCCATTGCTCATCAAATCCTTCAAAATAAAAACAGGATATGCCTGCTGTGTTTGTCCAGTCGCGCATGTGTTTATAGTAGCGCCCTTGTTTATATTCATCCGTAGCGTGCGATCCTTCGGGACCATAAAATCCGTCTGACTCAGATGCCCAACCGGTTTCGCCAATATGTAAAGGCTTATCGATTCCCAGATTCTTGATATAACTTGCCACAGAATCATATTGATCTTTCGCAAATTCCTTCGCACGAATCATAGCCCTCTCAACCTTTTCAATTTCTGATAGGCTTGCTTCTTCTGCAGGCACGCGCCAGAAGG
>DAOOCD010000121.1:0-1601 GCA_035408225.1 Cyclobacteriaceae bacterium
TTCGATGTACTCAATAGCTTTGTTATAGTTTGTCGCATTGACATAAGCCTGCGATAACAGTTCTTTTATTTCATCGGCATGGGTACTATTAGGAAATGTTACCAGCATTTTCTCGAATTCAGCAATTGCCTGATCAGGCCGGCCGAGGTCATAGGAAACCTTCGCAAACTGATAGGTACTCTCCTCTACTAACTTTTGATCCGGTTTATATTTACGTGCAATATCAAAGGCTGTTTGTGCCATGGGCTTTTGATTTTGCTTAAGGTATAACGAGCCAAGATAATACGCGGAGTAAAAACCGACTGAATCTGAATCCGCAAAGGAACCTTTAAGATATTTAATCGCAGCGGCATCTTCACCCAATGTATAGGCAACATAGCCAGCCCGAAGCATAACACCCTTGTCTGCCTTTTCTTCCCTTCCCTCAAGATATTGTTTATATCCAACAAGGGCATTTTTAAAATCATTCTTTTTGTAATACGCTTCCGCGGATAAAAGCGCAATTTCCTCTTTGTTACTAACGCCTTCTGCAGCGCTTACCTTTGCAGCATAGGATATCAACTCGTCATAATTTTTTTGACGATAGTAAACATTGGCAATCAGGTAAGGAACAATTTTGGAGTAAGCTTCATTTTGCTCGGCCCTTTTTAAGTCAATCAGTGCATTGGTATAATCTCCCTGGCTGTACTCGATAAATCCGGCATAGTAACTGGAGGCCGGTCCGTACTCACCACCGATTGTCTTATTATAATTGAATTGTTCAAGGGACTCCTTCAAAAACTTTTGATTGAATAAACTATACCCCCACCGAAAACGACCAATGCGTTGTTGCTCCTGACTTAAGCCTGAAAAGTCAACTTTAGTATAGAAAAGGGAGGCCTTCTTAAAATTCTTCTCAGCATAATAAAAATTACCCAGATCGTAATTGGCAGTAATCGCCTTGGGATGAGTAGGATTATCCTTTATAAAATCTTCAATCTGTTTCTCCGAATCGGTATGATAAAGATTTAAGGCACAAAACGCTTTGTAATAGGCAGCTTCGGCACGTCTCGCATCAGAAACTGCTGAAGTGCTTAGATATTCAGAAAATACCTCGCGGGCAGCACCATACTGGTTGTGATCAATAAGGTCTATGCCTGTACTAAAAAGACGCTCTGCCTTTTGCTGAGAAAGGAGATCTTGAGAATAGGAAAAAAACGAAACCAACCAGGCACACAGGAAAACGAGGGTCCTCTTCATCAAAGATTTTTTCGTAAAACTGACAAAGTCAAAAAATATTGCAGACTTAAGTTTAAAAAATACATCCATGCATAAGTCAAAAAAATGGATTGCATGGACTCAAAGCTACTAATTCTCTCTGAGAACTGCATTATAATAACATTAGAATGATGAAGGCCTCCAAGAATTGAAAGTCGTAGATTCAACTACATCATCAGACGGAAAACCAATTCCTTTAATATTTGTCCTTCACTATCACTACCTGAATCAACACCTTTTAATTTCAGATCAGCTTGCTTCAGAAGAGTGATTCCATCAATCACCTTATTGAGTGGATAATACTGCAAAGCAGCACTATAATCTTTAACAGCAAACGGGCTGAT
>DAOOCD010000121.1:1701-10468 GCA_035408225.1 Cyclobacteriaceae bacterium
TGAGTGGATAATACTGCAAAGCAGCACTATAATCTTTAACAGCAAACGGGCTGATTTTTAGTGCACTAACCAATCCTCTTTCACTTCGATCAGTAGATGAATGAGCAACCAATAACTTACTGAAAAATGAATATAGAAAAGCGACCAAAGGAATTACCGGATTCTTACGGGTATTGCTATCAAAGTAGTTAACAATTTTAGACACTTGAAGTAAATCCTTCCTGATTAGCGCCTTTTGAAGCTCAAAAATATTATACTCTTTGCTGATGCCCACCTGGGTCATCACTTTCTCGGCTGTGATGAGTTCGTTAGTTGAAACCCCGATTAAAACCTTACCTATTTCATTGGCCAACCGATTTAAATCATTTCCAACGTATTCAGCCAGAACACGCACGGCATTGTCTTCAATCTTAAATCCCTTTTCTTTTGTGTATTCCAGAATGAATTCGCTTAGTTGATTATCGTAGGGCTTTTTAAATGTGGCCGAGATGGTAAGTTGATCTATCTTTTTTCCTAATTCACGTCTCTTATCAAAGGTCTTGTGTTTATGACAAAGTACAAGAACCGTGGAAGAAAGGGGTCGGCTAACGTAATCCAAAAGCAGTTTGGCGCCTGTTTCTTTTTGCAGGTCTAGTATCTCCTGCGCTTCTTTTACTATAACCACTTGCCTTTCGGCCATCATGGGGTAACGCTTTGCATGGGTAAGCAAAGTGGCCACCGTTACATCCTTTCCGTATACAACAACCTGGTTAAATCCTTTTTCAGAATCGCTTAAGGCATTAGTTTCTATATAATTGGAAATCAAGTCAATATAGTATGTCTCTTCACCTTGCAATACATATACCGGGTCATACTTTCCAGCTTTAATCCGATCTAAAATTTTCTTTGCTCCGGCATCCATTACCTTCTTTTTTGCGCCAAGTTAAAGGCTGTAACCACGCCAACCAAAGCACCTGCTAAATGTGATTCCCAGGAAATACGAGGATCGGTTGGCAGCACTCCCGCTAAAAAAACACCCCCGTAAACGAAGAGCACAAAAGCCGAAACTATCAGCGAAACAAAATCCTGCTTAAGCAGGCCATAGCAGATCAGAAATCCAGCCAGTCCGTAAATCAACCCGCTGGCACCAATATGATAGGATAGTCTTGGGCTAAAAATCCAAACCAGAATATTTGTTATAAAGTAGCATCGAAAAAAAACTATCCCTCCGATTCGCTCATAAAAGAAGTAGAGTATTGACCCCAGGAAAAGCAATGGAAAAGTATTGGAGAGTAAATGCATGTAGTTGCCATGAATCATCGGTGCCGTGAACACACCTATCAGGCCAGAGAAAGTACGGGGCTTGATACCCAAAAAGCCCAGATCAATTCCATAAAAAAACTCGATACTAAAGGTCAGCCACATGATAAACACCAATCGAAATGGCACTACCGAACTGCCAAAGAATCTGCTTTCCCTTGAAGACATAATGCGATTAATAAGTTGCCGGATCCCGCACCATGGATAGTGACACGAGTTTCGCTTCTTCATCCCCCACCGTTTTGAGGCCGAGTAGCCCGCCCGATGATTTGGCAATTTCTGACGCAATCTCTTTCAGACTTTTATAGAATTCAATTGCAAAATTCCGATCAACTTTTTTAAGTACCGTGTCAATCTGTTCGAGTGATTTAATCACGACAGGAGTTCTCTTTTCTACTTCTACCGGAAAACTCTGGATGACGATTTTGAGCTTGTCTTCAAAGTCTTCCCCCACTTCCTTATAGAAATCCAACAGGTGAGATTTTGCTCTTTTCTGCTTCTTCTCCGTAAGAGTAATAGCCTTCCTGATCTCCTTATTGTCTATATGGTCATCCGCTCCGGCTATTAAAATACACACCAGCATAGGTGCCTTATGCATTAACTCTATTTCGGCCTGAGTAAGAGTATCGAATTCTGGAATCATAGATAATTTTCTTAAAATAAACAGGGCTCTAACTTATCTCAACGGAATTAACGTAAATTTCAAATATTTTATCTGAATTTTAACTTTTATCTTACCAAGTATTAACAAAGTTCTAAGGGATGTACGAAAAAGATCAAGTACGAATATTTGTTGTGGAGGACGATCCTGCCTATTCCAAATTTTTAAAATATGTACTAAGCCTGAACCCTGATTATGAGCCTGAATTCTTTTCTACCGGCAAAGCGTGCATCGATCAACTTCATAAAAAGCCAGACATCATAACCCTCGATTATTCCTTACCTGATATGGAAGGTGAGAAAGTTTTGAAATCAATCCGGGAATTTGATCCTACGATTAGTGTGATCATAGTTTCGGCTCAGGAAAAAATTGGAACAGCTGTGGGCCTTTTAAAAGGTGGTGCCTTTGATTACATCAGCAAGGATGAGGAAGCTAAAGATCGCATCCTCAATTCTATAAAAAATGCTCTAAATAAAACTTCGCTGATTCGCGAAATAGATCGGCTTAAACATGAGATAACAACTAAATACGAATTTGAAAAGAGTATCATAGGATCTAGCGATGCCATCAAGAAAATCTATGATCTGATTGAGAAGGCTGTGAAAACTCAAATTACTGTTTCCATTACAGGCGAAACGGGAACCGGAAAGGAATTGATTGCAAAAGCAATCCATTATAATTCAAAAAGAAAAAACAGGTCCCTCGTGGCCGTCAATGTTGCGGCCATTCCGAAAGATCTGATTGAAAGCGAACTTTTTGGACATGAAAAAGGATCCTTTACCGGAGCTGCCACTCGCAGGATTGGTAAGTTTGAAGAAGCGGAAGGCGGCACAATTTTTCTTGACGAGATTGGGGAAATGGATCTAAGCCTGCAATCTAAATTACTTCGGGTTTTACAGGAAAAGGAATTAAGTAGAATTGGCGGAAATCAAGTAATTAAACTGGATGTTCGCGTGATTGTTGCCACCCATCGCAACTTACAAGAAGAAGTGAGAGCCGGGCGTTTTCGTGAAGATCTATATTATCGCCTGCTTGGATTACCTATTCATCTGCCTCCCTTACGGGAACGAGGAAAGGATATTTTACTTTTGGCCAAACACTTTGCGGATCATTTTGCAAAAGAGAATGATCTGAAGAAATTAAAAATCAGTGCCGATGCCCAGGAAAAACTTCTTCAATATTCATTTCCCGGCAATGTGAGAGAACTTAAGTCGGTGATAGAACTTGCTGCGGTTATGTCAAGCGACAATGAAATTCAGGCGAAGGATATTACATTCACCACACCAATCAGGGAAGATTCCATTATAAGTAAAGAAATGACTTTGCAGGAATATACCTACCGGATTATCCGGAGCTACCTAACCAAGTACGAGAATAATGTGTTGGAGGTAGCCAAAAAACTGGATATCGGGAAGTCATCTATCTATCGGTATCTGAAAGAAATGGAATCAAAAGGAATTTAAAATGAAGTCATTATCTGCGTATGTAAAAAAAGGACTGTTTTATAAATCCGTTGTAGAAGATGGGTCTGATATTATCTTCATTGTTGATTATGATGGACTGATTCTATATCATAATCATTCCGTTAAGGAAACCCTTGGATATAAAGCTGGCAGTCTGGTAGGTAAAGACTTTTTTGACTATCTGCCTCCAAATCTTCTCCCCTTTTTCAAAAGAGAGTTCATAAAAAGCACAAAACGAGCATTTAATAAGTCAATAGAATTTCAGTTTATCTGTAAAGATAAAACCTATAAATACCTTGAATTCAATTCTGTAAATTTAAAACAGAAGGAAGGAATTGATGGATTAATTCTGGATTGCCGGGATATAAGCCAACGAAAAAAAGATGCAGAAGAACTCCTGCGTGCCCAAAAAGCGAAAGAGCAATTTTTAGCTAACATAAGCCACGAAATCCGAACCCCAATAAATGGAATTTCGGGGATGGCAGCGCTGTTGAATCAGAATCCTACCAGAGAAGAACGCCAAACTTATCTGAATGCTATTAAGAGTGCTGCTGATAACCTGAAAGTGATCATCAATGATATCCTCGATCTGGCTTCTATTGAGTCTGGTAAACTTCAATTTGAAAAAATCGGATTTAATCTAAACGATCTTTTACACTCGCTGGTAGATACATTTGGCGTTCAAGCGTCAGAAAAGGGAATTGAACTTTCGTACTCATTAGACAAAGAGGCGAATAAAGTATTTATTGGCGACCCCGTAAGACTAAATCAGATTCTGATCAACCTGATCAGCAATGCCATTAAGTTTACACATGCCGGCTATATTCGGGTACCAATTAAGGCTGAAAAGATAAAAGGCAAAATCTACCGATTGCGATTCGATATTTCGGATACAGGTATAGGGATACCGAACGATAAACTTCAAACTATCTTTGAAAGTTTCAGTCAGGCCGATGCCAGCGTAACCCGAAAATATGGTGGAACGGGATTGGGATTAACAATTGTAAAGCAATTGGTTGAATTACAAGACGGCACTATCAATGTTAAGAGCAAGGAGAATGAAGGGTCTACCTTTTCCTTCACGATCTCCTACCAATTAGGCAAAACTGAATTCTTTGATGAAACTAAACTTTACAAACCAAAAAATAACAATCAACTAAAAAGTGCATCTGTTCTTTTAGTTGAAGACAATGATATTAATCGATTATATGCAAGCAGCATTTTAAAAATGTGGGGCTGTCATTTCGAGACAGCAGAAAACGGAGTGGTGGCACTGGAAAAAATCAGAAATAATAACTTCGATGTGGTACTGATGGATATACAAATGCCCGTGATGGATGGCTTTGAAACCACCAAAGCAATCCGGCAGGGCGATCCAAAGAAAAGCAAGGTGCCCATCATTGCATTAACTGCGAACGCAACACAAAAAGATTTTGAAAATTGCATTTCGGCCGGTATGAACGATTGTATTACTAAGCCTTTTACTCAGGAAGATCTTTTTCAAGCGTTAACTAAATACCTTGGAAAAAAACTTACTATAAAACAACGTGCCTCAGTAAAGACTGATAAAACTATCGACACACCCGTAATTGATCTTAGCTATCTAAAGAAAGTTTCTAATAACAATACCGAGTTCATTCAGGAAATTATTGCATCCTTCCTGGAATCCATGCCTAAAACAGTTGAGGATATTAAAGTCCAATTAGATCAAAAGAACTGGGAACAATTATCGAGAGTAGTTCATAAAATTAAACCCACTATTACCTTAATGGGTATTCATCAAATAAAAGATAAGATTGTTCTGTTGGAACAAGAATCGAAAAATGGTCAGAACGAAAATACAATTCAGACGCTGGCTGAAGAAGTAAGTCAATTTTTATCCCGGGCAATTAAATCACTACGAGAATCTTAATTTCTGTTCATTACCACGAGCTTCTTGCGAACCGTTGCACCTTCTGGTCCGGTTATTACTACAAAGTAAACGGCATTAGCCAGCTCAGAAATATTAATCGGCTTAATTCCATTTACTGTATCCTCGAAATTGCCCTCCAATACAGTAACACCACGCTGGTCAATAATTGCCCATTGACTGGCAGGATGCACGTCTGCAGGTAAGCCAAACGTAAATTCTTTGTTGGCCGGATTCGGGAACATCTGGATACTATTTAAGCTTGCAAGCAATGGCGTTTGATCTTCAATGCCAACGACAGGGTCACCAACCTTCACAGGGCCAGCGATCGCAATTGACTGATAGATTTCTTTTGTGTTCTTATCCTGTACATACCCAACCAGCATTAACTGGTTAGAATTGCTGATAGGCACATCAATAGGCACATCAAACTTAAGTTTGATCACTTGTTGACCTTTCACCCAGGTTAAGTTTATGGTTTCGCCATCACTACCAAACAGATTTTTACGAAGCACATTTTTAAATCCGTTAACATCTTTCTCAATCAGGGCAACATTCATAATAAGTGGTGCGGTAAAGTCCTGACGGGCAGTAATGACCATTTTTACACTAATCTTCTTGTTGTCTAATGATGTTGTGTCTTTCAATGTTAAATCAAAGGTCGGATTTACCAGAGCCCTTCGGTCCAGTTCCACTTTATTCAACTCAGTAGTTACGCCCGTAAACTTACCAGGAATAAGAAGTCCATCCATAATTGTATACGGTGGTTGTGAGGCTCCAAAATAAAGAGCACGTGCAGCCGGATCGGTTGGATTATCTTTATTAAGCGGATCAGTTCCTGAGAAACTAACGTGGTACTGAATATCCTGGAAATCGGATGTCCCACGATCAGTAATTTGTTGCTGATATAATCCATTCAGATATGCATCCGCACTTACACTTGCATTTAACGTGGACGTAGTGAAATGTTCAACCAATACGTTTCTTGCTTTTTCACCTACAAAGAAGTTGTCGAAAGCATATCCATCAAAGGTGTTTTGTGGATCATTGCCGTCATTGCTGCTAAAGGCAATTCTTAATCGAACCTGAGTTCTGTTAGCCACTGGCACCATATCAAGGTTAAACCGGGCATTCTTCCATACTGCTTGTTTTTCAGTCCATCCGTAGTTACCAATTGATTGAGATCCCGGATTTGATAATATACCCACCCCATTAAACCAATTGATACCTTCATCGCGATTAGACTGACCTTCAGGCGGACCGACTATTCTCCATGTTAAGCCGCCATCGATTGAGTATTGTAGTACAGCACCATCCAGATTTTTTTCGGCATCCGAGAAATAATCCAGCGCAACCATGGGGCGCTTCAATTGAGTCAAGTCGAAGCATGGTCCATTGACAGCTGAGTTCTCATTTGAATAATAAGTATTTGCATTCTTTCCGGTCCACCATGCGTTAGAGCCACCGATCGTTGTGTTGATTGATGTGCCCGAGGGTGGTCCCCAAATCCAACTTGTATCACTGGCATTAAAAGCCTCAGCAATCCAGCCGCCATCATTTGATTCAAACCCTTCCGAATATTCAGCCCCTGCCACAGGCGCCACTGTATTGTAAGGAAGAATGAACACATTTTGGGTTTTAGAATTTGAGCATCCATCATTTGTATCCACTAATAGTGAAGCACTGTATGTGCCATTAACCTGGTACTTATGCTGCGGGTCTTTATAGGTACCAAAGGTTCTTCCGCCATGAGTTCCTGGTGGAATTGTGCCTACACCGGCTGCTAGAATATCACCATCTCCAAAATTCCATGTGTAACCAGTAATAACACTTATACCAGGCGGAACTGCTCCAACCACTTTCGTAGTCTTATCAAGGAAATTTGTATTGTCATTATTACAAATAGCCGACCAATTGAAGTCAACTTCGGGCACATCCCCAACTCGTAATACAAATGGAGAACTCATATCCGTGCACCCCTGGCTCGTTGTTACCTTAAGAGTTACATTGTATGTTCCAGAGGTTGTATAACGCTTCGATGCTGCCTGAGTTGTACTGAAAGTACCTTGCTGATCCGACCATACCCAGCCCGCAATTGTTGCCGGAAATGGTGTAGTATTTATTGTTGAATTATCGGTGAACACCACATCGCTTACAATACAATTATTAGCCGATGAGAATAGAGATACCGGACTGGCGAAGAAGTTGACTGTTCTCTCTCTAAAGGTAATCGCATTAAATTGATTCTTAAACGTATATCGTATCCTATATGTATTCGAAGGAAGTCCATCGGTATCAATAAAATAATCTGGCCCAATCTTCACAATTGTCATATCAGCCGCATTAGGTCCTTCTGATGTAAACTGGGTTTCAGGTGGGAATCCATCAGCTGGAACAGGGAAGCCTAATAGCTTTACCAATCCAAGGTCTGCACAGAGTTCAAATTCCCCGCTCACATTCAATAGCGCGCCTTGTACTGCAAAATCAATAGTCGTTACCGGGTTGATGAAAGCTTCTTGCTCATCAAAATTTGTACACCCATTTCCATCCGTATAGGTGTACCTGATAAAATTAGAACCCAAATCTGCAGCACTTGGATCAAATACTGCTCTGTCAACAACATTTATAAATGTACTACCAATAACAGAGGTGTTTGGTGTAATAGTAAATGCACCGCCTGCTAAGTTTCCAGTTAGTGTTATCGGAGGACCATTTTCAGCAAGAGAGGCCGGAGCCCCTGGTGGCAAACCTGTGAATACCACAATAGGAAGCGGATTAATCTTCAAATTCATTTGATCAGAAACTGCTGTACAAGGTCCGGCTCCATCAGGATCAAGTGCTGTTATCGTTAGTAAAACAGTAGTATTTACCTCAGTAGGATTGTTAAAAGAATAATCAGGCTGTAATATGGTTGGATTCGAGAATGAACCAAGTCCACCACTCCATGCTACCGTAGTGGGTGCACCTGACTGTGCACCTTGAAGCAGAATCGAAGGAATGTCACGGCACAATTGTAAATCAGGACCGGCCGAAACCACAGCTGCCTGATTAATCGTGATATTAATCTCCTTAAACTCTTCAGTACAAGGACCAGTAGGTCCATCCGGATCATTAGCCGTTAGGCGCAGTGTTATAGTTGTTCCTACATCAGAAGGACTTATTGTGTATTGTGAATTTACTAATGTACCTACCAGATTAGATGCGCTGAGGGTTCCTGATCCAGAAACTACACTCCACAAACCAGTGGATGCACTACCGCCTATTGTACCACTTAAACTAATTGGAGACAATAATAAATTAGAAGGTTCACAAACGACAAAATCTGGTGGTAGGCTTACAGTCGGTCTTCTATTAATCTGTACATTAAGTAAATCCGAAGCCAGGGAACACGGTCCTGCTACATCAGGATCATTGGTTTCCAATCTAAACACTACA
>DAOOCD010000122.1:0-10438 GCA_035408225.1 Cyclobacteriaceae bacterium
GTTTGTTCCAGACCATTTAAATTCTTGTCTTCTAATTTTAACCCATAATCCTGAATTAGCTTGCCATCCGAATCAAAGATTGCTAACGATGCATGTAGCATTTTTGATTCTCCGGTTTGGGTAGTATTGTACTGATAGGGTGAGTTGTAATAGCGGTTCATAAATGGGTTGTAACCATATGGCGAATAGCCATAGGGCATTCCCATATTGTTATTCCAATACGGAGAGGAATTCAAACCTGTAGAGGGCTGATAGACCTCGGTTAACAAAGCAAATCCCTGCGGTTGTTCTTCGAGCCGCATGGGGCTGGCATAGGTTTTAAAGGCGGGAATTTCGCCAACTTTATTTGCCTGTTGTGATCGAAGCTTATAAGTGGCAATACGCTTAGGACTCTGATAATCCAGAAAGTGATTGAGCTGACCAAAATCATAATAGTTAATAGTTTGCTCAGAAAATGGATCTATAAGTGTTGAGTACAGCCCAGTCGCTTGTTTTGAGTTTCCCTCTGTCCACGTGCCTGCTACGAGTAAATCATCGTTCAACAATGTGGTGGTTATACCTGATAGAATTGTTTTTTTAGTATCGATCTCCATAATATCCTCGAGCAACTGGGCACCGCTCGCATCGAAGGTTTTAAGGATTAATCTCATTTTTTGTTTGCTGGTTCGGTCTGCAATCAGGGTGTTGAATGTGTTATTTGTATTTACTCTTAAATCCAGAAGCTCGGTATCAGAAATAAAAAATCCAGGAACGAGTTTTGCTTTTTCTGATGCTAAGTCATACAGCAAAATAGCGGGCTCATTTGATACATATCCACCTAGTGCTATGCTTGTATTCAACGGACTGAAATGAGTGACCCGGAAGGATAATTCCTGTTTGATGGAATGTTTCTTAATATCCTTTGAATTGGTTTGGATTGTAAAGAGCGTTAACTCACTAGCTTCATGTTCTCCAAGGCGGTATAAAAGGTATAACAGATTATTTTTATACTCATAGCCCACCAGCCGCAGCCGGCTTTCTATATCTAGTTCAAGCGACCAGACTTCCTGGAGCGTAGTATCGAGCCTGATAAATTCCCACAATTGTTTTCCTTCCTTGAATTTTTCTTTGTCCCGCATCAGAATAAGTCCTTCTTCTTTCATTGAAATCAGAATGAATTCCTGATCACTATTTTTCTGTTCTCGCTCAAAGCGAGCCGATTGAAAAATTTGCGCGGAGACTCCCAGGGGGATCAGCAGTATGAATAGCAGCAACAGCTGCGACACCAAAGATCCCAAATTATGAGCAACGTCTTTTTGCATTATTATTCACTCAACCCAATTACCCAATCAAACTCCTCCTTCTTTACAGGCTGTACGGATAGCCTTGAATTTTTAACCAACACCATATTACCTAATCGCTTATCCTTTTTAATGGTTCCTAATTCAACGGGAGTTTTTAATTTTCTAAGAGGTTTGATATCAACAGCCACCCACTCATTGTCTTTGGGATCTGGATAAAATTCCCGCGTTATTTCTGCAATACCAACGGCTGCTTTATCATCCATGCTATGGTAGATAAAGGCGAGATCTCCTTTTTTCATCGCCTTTAGGTTATTGCGAGCCTGAAAATTCCGCACGCCATCCCATACGGCTTTTTTATCTCTTACTAAATCATCCCAGGAAAATGTGCTGGGTTCAGTTTTTAAGAGCCAGTAATTCATAGTGCTCAAAGTTTATTTTAGTATTGCGTTAAGTCCTTGAAAGTAACTAAAATAGCGAATTGTATTCGTATTTTTCCGGTGTTTCGTAGAAATGAAGCTCAATGAAGGTTCTTGTTATTCGGTTTTCATCCATTGGTGATATAGTGCTCACCACCCCTGTGATTCGTGCATTAAAGACTCAATTAAATGATTCTGAAATCCACTTTGCCACGAAAATTCAGTACAAAGCTATTCTTGAAAGTAACCCTTATATCGATAAATTGTTTTTGCTGGAAAAGGACTTAACCGTGTTAATTGGTCAACTTCGGAAAGAGAAATATGATTACATCATCGACCTGCACAATAACCTAAGGACAAAAATTATTAAAACCGTATTGGGCGTTAAATCCTACAGTTTTAACAAGCTTAATTTCGAAAAGTGGTTATTGGTCAATTTTAAAATCAACAAACTTCCCTCTCTCCATATTGTTGATCGTTATCTAAATACGGTGCAGCCTTTAGGCGTTAAAGCAGATGCATTAGGGCTTGATTACTTTATTCAGGATAAAGACGAAGTACCGCTGGAGTGGCTTTCGGAAACGCATCGAGAGGGGTTTGTAGCCTATGCAATAGGCGCCCAACACAACACAAAGAAATTGCCAGTAGCCCGCATGATTGAATTGTGTGATAAAATCAATAAGCCTATTGTTTTGTTGGGTGCCCAGGAGGATTTCCCAATCGCAGAACAAATCCGGATTTTTTTTGAACGACCTCTGGCCAGTGTGTATGAAAGTGGATTGGAAGAACTCAATAAGAAAACGACTATTTATAATGCCTGTGGAAAATTTAATTTAAATCAGTCAGCCAGTCTTATAAAAAGTGCCCGCTATGTGTTCGCCCACGACACAGGCTTAATGCATATTGCGGCAGCATTTAAAAAGGAGATTTTTTCTATCTGGGGAAACACCATTCCAGAGTTTGGAATGTATCCATATCGAACAAAGTTTACCGTACTTGAGAATAAGAAGATTGACTGCAGACCGTGTTCAAAAATCGGACATCAGGTTTGTCCGAAAGGTCATTTCAAGTGCATGAATGAAATCGTGTTTGATTTTTATTTGCCTTGATTCTAGTAGGCTCTCACTAATTTCCCATCCATATAATTTAGGTACGAACGGTTTACTACGCGCATACCACCCGGAGTTGGATAGTTGCCCGTAAAATACCAATCACCTGAATGACCCGGAATCGCTTTATGCAGATTTTCTATGGTTTGGAATATTACCTGAATGTCTGCTTTCATTCCGGCTGGCCGTACGATGTCGGTAATCTTTTCAGAGATTTCTTCGTAGGTAAATTGTTCGTACAACCGCTTCACGTAATTGGTTGGTACCAGATCTTGTTCAGCTTGCTGGCAAAGTTCATACACTTCACCAAGTAAATAATCTTTGCCTTGTTCTTTAATGAGTTGGATAACAGCCCGGAAGGCAACAAATTCCCCCATTTTACTCATGTCAATTCCATAGCAATCCGGGAAACGGATTTGAGGTGCTGATGAGATAACAATCACTTTTTTAGGTTCCAGTCTATCCAGCATTTTAAGAATGCTTTTCTCCAACGTTGTACCTCGTACAATGGAATCATCGATCACCACAAGGGTATCTTTGCCCTTGTTTACCACTTCGTAGGTGGTGTCATAGACGTGAGCCACCATATCATCGCGATGTACATCATCGGTAATAAAGGTTCTTAGCTTAACGTCTTTGATGACAATTTTTTCGATGCGTGGTCGGAAAGACAAAATATCTTCTAACGAGTCTACCGAAGGTTTTGAATCGATGATGATGTCTTTTTGCTTATTGACGATATAATCTTCAATGCCCGACATCATACCCAGGAAAGCAGTTTCCGCAGTATTGGGGATATAAGAGAAAACGGTATTCTTCAGATCGAAGTTGATAGCCTTTAGTATTTGTGGCACCAGCAACTTCCCAAGTTTTTTGCGCTCCTGATAAATTTCGGGATCGGTGCCACGCGAAAAGTAAATACGTTCAAAGCTGCACGATTTTTTATCCAGGGCTTTCAGAATTTCCTGCTGCTGATACTCTCCATTCTTATTGATAACCAAGGCATGACCTGGTTGTATTTCTTTAATCTGCGAGTAGTTGATGTTGAAAGCAGTTTTGATAGCTGGTTTTTCGGAGGCTACTACGACTACTTCATCATCAGCATAATAATAAGCAGGGCGGATACCCGATGGATCGCGCACCACAAAGGCAGAGCCCGATCCCGTAAGGCCAGCCATTGTATAGCCGCCATCAAAATCTTTGCATGCTCTTCTCAAGACCCGAGTCAGGTCCAGCTCATTTTCTATGATATCTGATACTTCCTTGTTGCTATAGTCTTCTTTATATTTTTCGAATAGATTCTGCACCTCCAAATCAAGAAAATGGCCAATCTTCTCCATCACGGTAACTGTGTCCACCTTGTCTTTAGGGTGTTGGCCAAGGTCAACCAATACATTGAAGAGTTCGTCCACATTGGTCATGTTGAAGTTACCAGCCATCACCAGGTTACGACTACGCCAGTTGTTCTGACGGAGGAAGGGGTGCACATTTTCAATGCTATTGAGACCATGAGTACCATAGCGCAGGTGGCCGAGCCACAATTCGCCACTAAAGGCGACATTTTCCTTTAACCAGTTCTCATCTTTGAATTTTTCCTTTCCTTCTTTCTGCGCTTTGATATATTTCTTTCCAATCTTTTTAAACAGATGTGCGACTGGTTGGGTTTTTACCGAACGGTACCGACTGAAAAACCGAAATCCCGGCTTTTGATCAATTTTTATGTTGGCGATTCCGGCTCCATCCTGCCCGCGGTTATGCTGTTTTTCCATCAGGATGTACATCTTATTAATGGCGTAGGTTGGGCCATACTTTTCGATGTAGAAGGAGAGAGGCTTGCGCAAGCGAATGAGGGCTATGCCGCATTCATGAAGGATGGAATCACTCATAAATTTGAATATTCAGGTCGCCCGTACCCACTAGCTTTTCAAAATTCAGCCTATGAGTAACTTTTAAAGTACAAAGGTAATCCGATTAATCCATCCCATCAACACACCCGGCTGCAGGAAAAGATAGATTAGCAGAATAACCAGAATCCCGTGCAAAAGATTGCTTGAATAAGAATTTTTTATGGGCCTTGTATCCACAACCGGTTCTTTCATGAAAAGGAAGTAGGGGATTTTAAGGTAAAAAAAGAGCGAAACAACAGTGTTGATAAGGCCGATTACAAACAGAGCCAGCAAAATTCCAGATTGTGTTTCCTGATAGGTACTCCAAAGCGAACTGAAAATTAGAAGTTTTGCTGTGAAGCCAGCCGTTGGCGGCAAACCCGTTAAGGCAATCATCCCTATCAGCATTGAGAACGCTGGGAAAAATGACAGTCGGCCTAAGCCCGTAAAAGAGGAAACGGAGTCCGCTACCAGGGAACTCTCATATTGATTAAGAACAGAAAAGACCAGAAAATTCATTATCAGGAAAGCGACTGAGTAGAACATTAGAAAATGGATTCCTTCTATACCCAATACGGCAAGCCCAATCAATAAGAAGCCTGATTGCGCCACCGAAGAGTAGGCGAGCATTCGTTTAGGATTAGTCTGAGCAAGGGCTGAGAGGTTGCCCACCAGAATTGAGAGCATTGAGATGACAGCGACAATAGATTGCCACGGAAACCCCGATTGACCAAACAGTTGGATGGCTAATACAACTTTTACAAGAATGACTATTCCCGCTAGCTTAGGAACTACCGATAGAAAGGCAACAACCGGAGTGGGGGCTGATTCATAAACATCAGGCGCCCATAGATGAAAGGGTACTGCAGTAATCTTAAAAAGAAATCCGGCCAACGTTAATAATGACCCAACAAGCAGCAATGGGGATTTTGTTTCGATAAGTGTATTTAAGAATTGATCCGATGAAAAATCAAGCGTGCCGGCAAGCCCGTAGATCAATGATATCCCATAAATCATGCAAGCGGTGGCGGCTGTACCAAAGAGAAAATACTTCAAACTGCCCTCTGAACTTTTTTTGTCAAAGCCAAAGCCGGCAAGAACGTATGAGCTAAGGGATATTAATTCCAGGGAAAGGAGGACCATCACAAAGTTCATACTCATTGATAATAAACATGAACCAAGCACAATGGCAGAGATTAGCAAAATATACTCAGATGAGGTGTCTTCTTTCTCTTGTTTGGATATAACTACTGTTAAAAATCCACCCGACAAAAAGAGGATTTTAAAGAATGATGAGAAATCGTCCAGTCGCAACATACCACCAAAGAGAGAGGTTGGTTGTTGTGGCCATGTTTTGATAACAAGAAAGATAGAAACTACATAGGTTGCCAGCGCTACACCATGGAGTAGTGCTTGTTTATTTTTTTTGAGGATCAACCCCAGTATAAGGGTAATGATCAGTGAAGCGATCAGCATTATTTCAGGCAACAGATGCCCAATACTCTCGGAAATGGTTGTAAGCTGATCCTTCAGGTCCATAAAGACTTAAGGAGTTAGAAGTTTTTCAAATGAAAACCAGGTGCTAGTAAAATCGGTTGCAAAAGGGTTGATATAATTCAGCAACAGTTGAGGGAGTATCCCGAAAATCAGAGCCGCGAGCGCCAGTGGCAACAGCATTATAAATTCTCTTCTGTCCAAATCAGTTAAGTCCATGAGCGAACTTCGCACGGAATAGGTTCCATAAAACATACGTTGGATCGTCCAGAGATAATAAGCGGCACCCAACAATAAACCTAGTGTAGCAGTAATTGCCATCCAGGCAGGAACAAGTCCATTTACCGATTGCGATTGGAAGGCTCCGAAGAAGATCATCACCTCGCCCATAAAACCTGCAAAACCGGGTAGCCCCATAGAAGCAAAGAATGCGATAAGTACAAAAGCAGTGTAGGCTTTCATTTTTGTTGCAAGACCTGAATAGTTTTCAATTAATCTGTCATGGGTACGATCGTACAACACACCGGCAATCAGGAAGAGCATGGCCGAAATAATCCCATGACTAAACATCTGGTAAACAGCTCCGGTAATTCCCTCAACCGTAGAGGAAGCAATGCCTAACAAAACAAAGCCCATATGTGAAACGGATGAGTAGGCAATCAACCTCTTAAGATCTCGTGAGGCCATGGCATTGAGTGCTCCGTAGATAATTGAAACCAATCCAATAAAACCTACTAACCAGCTAAAATGAATTGCCCCGTCAGGAAAAATTGGATAGGCAAACCGCAACAGGCCATACCCTCCGAACTTTAAAAGCAATGCGGCCAGAATTACGGAGATCGGTGTGGGTGCTTCTACGTGTGCATCGGGTAGCCAGGTGTGAAAAGGCACAGCCGGCAGTTTGATAATAAAACCGATGAACAGCAATAGAAAGGCCCAAAGTCTAAATGAATAAGGTCCAAGGTAGAAGTCCGAATTCAATGACAGTAACGATCCTGGAATCAAATTATCGGAGTCCTGCATGTGTAATACGTTGAACGTATGAACAACTTGTTCATTGGAATCAGGCGTTTTAACGGACAAGTAAAGGCCAACGAATACGAGTAAAATCAGGATGGAACCAAGGAGTGTATAAAGAAAAAATTTGATTGACGCGTATTCTCTTTTCGGCCCGCCCCAGATTCCGATGAGGAAATACATTGGCAGCAACATGAATTCAAAGAATACATAGAAGAGCAGGAAGTCGAGCGCGCAGAAACTTCCGATGATGGCTCCGTTCAGAATAAGTAAAAGAATGAAATATCCTTTTTGATTTTTGTCAATTGTCCAAGATGAAATTGTGGCTACTAACATGATGCCGACCGACAAAGCCACCATAGGCGAACTCAAGCCATCAAGTGCGACAAAATATTCTGCTTTCAAAATCCCCCACGTTCCCAATTCTAATGTGATCCAGGGTATTTTTTCAATAAGTTGAAAACCGGATCCGAACGTATATTGATTAACAATCAGGATGAGAATTATAACCTGAATGATACTGATGGTAAGACTAAGCACCCGAAAACTATTTGGCAATCTGGCTGGGATAAGGATTGCCAGCAAGGCAGCCAGGATCGGAATAAAAATCAGGTAAGAAAGTAATGACATTAGTATAAGATCCAAAATATAAAAATAACGAGCCCGGCCATTGCCCAAAGCAAGTACGACTGAATTTTTCCATTGGCCAAGGATCGTGTCATAGCCCCAATCCCTCGCGCTCCGTAAGCAGTGCCATTGACAAAGCCATCTACCAGATTACGGTCCGACCAACCCACAATATGGGCCAGCGTAACTTGTACATAAGCAACTCCATGAATAAAGGCATCAATCCATTTTCTATCAAATGACGCAGCCATACCGGATAGAAAAAATGTGAATTTGATTGTCTGTTTGTTTGCCCAATCGAGATAAAATTGTGGAGACAGTAAATCCGATTGTTGCCTGAGCTTCTTTTGTCTATAGATAAAATATCCACTTACCAGTGATGTAGAAATTAATAGGAGAGATACTGCAGTGGTTACAACATCTAAATGATTAGATGATGGCAGTACTCTGCCGATCAACGAGGTTAATCGCCAGGAGTCCTGTGCAAACAGAAATGTAATTGCTCCTATAGAAAGTAAAAGAACAGGAATTCGCATGATGAGAGGCACTTCCTGGAGTTGAATTTCATCTTTAGGTTTACTTAAGAAAACGAACCACACCAATCGAAAGATGTATAAAGGTGTTAAAAACGTTACTAGCCAGGCGGTACCTACAACTATCCATCGCCATGAAATATCGGAGCTTGCCCAGGCACTCATGTCAGTTAAGATTAATTCTTTGGACAAAAATCCTGAAGTAAGTGGTAAGCCTGCCAGGGCAGCTGCACAAATAATAAATCCCAGAAATGTGTTTGGTAATTTTTTTCTAAGGCCACCCAGGTTGCGAATGTCCTGAACATCCATCCTCCCATGGGTAAGATGCTGGGCTTGATGCATAGCATGGATTACCGAGCCAGCACCTAAGAATAAGCCAGCTTTAAAAAAGGCGTGATGCAATAGATGCAGATAACCACCTTCTGCTGCTCCTGAACCTATAGCCATCACCATAAAGCCTAGCTGCGAAATTGTGGAGTATGCCAGAATCCTTTTAATGTCAAATTGAAAGAGTGCTCCTATTGCACCGGCTACTGTCGTGATAGAGCCAATCACTGAAATAACCACAAGGCAAGCAGGAGTAAAAAGAGATTCAATTCGTACCAGTAAGAAAACGCCCGCAGCCACCATCGTTGCAGCGTGAATGAGAGCCGATACCGGAGTTGGGCCTTCCATTGCATCGGGCAGCCAATTGAAAAGCGGGAACTGTGCTGACTTACCAATTACTCCTATGAAAATACAGATACCGGCAGCGGTTAGCCAGGAAGATGAAATTTGTGTGAGCGATGAGATCTCCAAATTACCGGAAATAGACCATAGAATCATAAGGCCGATCAGGAAACCAAGGTCACCAACCTTATTTACAAGAAATGCTTTTGTTGAGGCTTGGGCAGCCACAAGCTTTTCAAACCAATGGCCAATTAAGCGATATGAACTGAAGCCGACCAGTTCCCAGAAACAAAATGTAAGCAGGAGGTTGCTACTCATTACAAGCCCTAGCATAGCAAATGTGAAAAACCCCAGCATGCCAAAATAGCGAACCAGGCCTCTGTCTCCGGCCATGTAACCAGCAGAGAAAATATGAACCAGTAAAGAAACAAAGGATACAACGGCAAGCATAACAAGGGCTGGAGCATCGAGCAGAAACCCGATGGTGATTGATTTTTTATTTATATAAAACCAGTCTATAGTAAACTTATTTGTTGACTGATTATCAAGTTGAAAGAATAAAACCACTGATAGGATAAATGTTATAAGCAAGATCAAACTGCTTACCACAGGCGACAACCAGGCAAACTTATCTTTTATAAAAAAAGCAAAACAGGCAGAGGCTAATGGCAGACTGAGTAAAATCAGCGCCAATAGAAAGAACGAAGATGGAAATTCAGCTGCTGTCAAGGTCTTTCTTTTAGGTCACTTATCTGATCGATTGCTGACGTGTGATAGTAGTGATATGTTTTTAAGATAATGGCAATCCCTACAGCCGCTTCGCACACAGCTACAATTATTACAAACAGAGCAAAGAATTGGCCTTCCATCCCCGTTTTTTGAAAATTGAATAAAACAAGATTCAGATTCGCTGCATTAAGCATTAGCTCAATGCCCATTAAAATCATAATAGCATTCTTCTTGGTAAAGATGATTAGCAATCCGGAACAGAAAAGAAAGGCACTTAGATAGAAAAGCAAATCTGTCTTAGCCATTGGTTTTCTTTTTAAATGAGGAAGCGGTGAGGGCAGCACCAATCAGACATACAAGAAGTAAAACCCCACTTAGTTCAAATGGTGCGGCATACGTGCTCATCAGCTCAATACCTATATTGTTAATATGCCTGGTGGCATTTAAATTACTTTGAGCACTCATGATTTCATTTTGTTGAAATGAAAATAGCAAAACACCTAATAGAGATGTTGAAATTATTATTCCACTAAACCAATTGTGAGAATCTGTGAGAACTGGCTTCCCGGAAATTTTATTGGTAAGCATGATTCCAAAAATCAGGAGTACTAATACACCGCCTGCATAGATTAAAAGTTGAGTGATTGCGAGAAATTCTGCTTGCAACAGGGCATA
>DAOOCD010000123.1:0-10352 GCA_035408225.1 Cyclobacteriaceae bacterium
TCAATTCCGGGCTTGCAAGCATTAAATATTATGCAATTAACCAGTGCGGAAAGTGCCATTATTTCAGCCGTCATTTTCAATGCATTGGTTATTCCAATGCTCATTCCATTGGCCCTTCGGGGAGTGGCTTATAAACCCATTGGCGCTGGTGCATTGCTTACGCGCAATCTGTTAATCTATGGATTGGGGGGTGTAATTGTACCCTTCATTGGCATTAAATTAATTGACATTATCATTTCACCCTTGTTGTAATTACTATGAAAAATTATCTGTTCATTTCGATCCGCCTTACTATTGTAACGGCATTTCTATTTGGCGTACTTTATCCGCTGTTCATTACTGGCGTTGCAAAAATAGTCGCTCCAAACGGAGGAAAAGGAAAAGAAGTAATGGTAAATAACCAACGGGTTGGCTTTGAACTTATCGGTCAGAAATTTGATGACCCAAAATATTTTAACAGTCGCCCATCTGCGGTAGATAATAATGCTGCATCAACAGGAGGATCAAACAAAGGGCCTACTAATCCGGAATATCTTGCTTTAGTAGAAGAACGGATCAGCACATTTCTAAAGGAAAATCCATTGATAAAAAAAGAAGACATCCCAGTGGATTTAATAACTGCTTCCGGTGGCGGACTTGATCCGCATATTTCACTGCATGCCGCAGAGATCCAAATTCCAAGAATCGCAAAAGCAAGAGGAATCAATGAAGACAAACTTCATACTATTGTGTCGGAAAATACAGAAGCACCATTGTTCGGATTACTTGGTCCATCCAGGATCCATGTACTCAAATTAAATATTGCTTTAGATCAACTTAACTAAGTCAAGAATTCGAATTCACAAGTTCTATAAACGTGTAGTCATGAAAACAAAGTTTTATTCAATATTCATTCTTACTCTTGCTATTCTGCACACACAGAAAATTGCCTTGGGACAAACAGACGATAAGCCCTCTCCGTTTTCTGTTAGCGGATACATCGAAACGTATTATGTGTATGATTTTAATAAACCCGAAAACAATACCCGGCCAAGCTTCATTTACTCATACAACCGGCACAACGAAGTGAATCTTAATCTTGGTTTTATTCGCGGCTCCTACACCACCGATAATGTTCGCGCTAATCTGGCGTTAATGACCGGTACGTACGCAAATGCCAATTTAGCGGCTGAACCAGGAGTATTGAAGAATATCTATGAAGCCAATGCTGGTGTAAAGCTATCATCTACCAAAAATTTATGGATTGATGCTGGAATTTTTGGCTCCCATATTGGATTTGAAAGTGCTATTGGAAAAGATTGCTGGAACCTAACACGGAGTATTTTGGCGGATAATTCACCCTATTACGAAGCGGGTGCAAAAGTTTCGTACACAACGGATAATGGGAAGTGGTTCCTCTCAGGATTGCTTCTGAATGGTTGGCAGCGGATTCAACGTGTTGATGGAAATTCCCTGCCTTCCTTTGGCACACAAATTACTTTCAAGCCTTCGTCCTCAATTATAATAAATAGCAGTTCCTTCATTGGCACTGATAAACCAGATGATGCACGGCAAATGCGATACTTCCATAACCTTTATGGCATCTTTCAACTCAATGAAAAGATTGGATTGACAGTAGGATTTGACATCGGTGCCGAAGAAAAATCCCCGACCGAAAGTGCTACCAATGTTTGGTATTCTCCTGTTGTAATTATAAAGTATTCTTTGGCTGATAAGATTTCTATCTCGGCCCGTGCTGAATACTATCAAGATGAAAACGGGGTGATCATCAGCACAGAAACACCCAACGGATTTAAAACTATTGGCTTCTCTCTGAATGCAGATTACGCAATTACGCCAAATGCAGTCTGGAGAATTGAAGCGAGAAGTTTATCTAGTAAAGATGCGATCTTTGTAAGAGAAAGTCAGAATGTTAACGACAATACCATTCTTAGCACATCCATTGCGATTGGTTTTTAGTGCTCGATTACCGATTAGGTTTTTTGATATCATAAATAGAGACAAGTCATATATTTCAGTGCTTCATGGACAAAGAAAAATCAGTTGAGTATTTTCTTTCTCTCATAAAAAAATCCAAACGAGGGAAGTTTAAAATCTACCTGGGCATGAGTGCCGGGGTGGGGAAATCCTTTCGTATGTTACAGGAAGCGCACAGCCTATTGAAAAATGGAGTAAATGTTCAGGTTGGCTATATTGAAACTCACAACCGGACAGAGACGGAAGCGTTGATTGCGGGCCTTCCAATCATTACGAGAAAAAAAGTATACTATAAAGGTAAAGAGTTAGAAGAAATGGATGTGCAGGCCATACTTGATGCACGTCCTGAAGTGGTTATCATAGATGAACTGGCACATACTAATATTGAAGGTAGCAAAAATGACAAGCGCTGGCAGGACGTGCTGGAGATTTTAGATTCAGGCATCAGTGTGATCAGTGCCATGAATATTCAGCACATTGAAAGTCTGAATGAAGAGGTACAGCAAATTACTGGTATAGAAGTTAAAGAGCGCGTTCCCGACAAAGTGATTCAACAAGCTGATGAGGTGGTGAATATTGATCTGACGGCCGATGAGCTAATCATGCGGTTAAAAGAAGGGAAAATCTATCACGCTGATAAGATTGAAACCGCCTTAAAAAACTTCTTTCAATCAGAGAAAATTCTTCAGCTTCGCGAGTTAGCATTAAAAGAAACAGCGGCCCAGGTTGAACGGAAGGTGGATACTGAAGTTGCCATTGATACCCGTCTTCGCCACGAACGATTTTTAGCGTGCATCAGCAGCAATCATACAAAAGCGAAAATGATTATCCGTAAAACTGCGCGATTAGCCAGCTACTACAATTCGAAGTGGTATTTACTATATGTTCAAACTCCGAATGAAAATCCTGACCGTATAGCACTGGCTGCCCAACGTCACTTGATTAACAATTTCAAGATGGCAACCGAAATGGGCGGTGAGGTTATTCAAATAAAAAGCAAGAATATCGCTGCCACGATAGTTAAAATTGCGGAGGAAAAACAAATCACAACAGTGTGTGTAGGTAACCCACGCATACGATTTTGGCAAGTGGTTCTAAATACAAACTCTTTCAATCAGTTATTGAATAAATTAAGCACCTCTGATATTGACTTGATCATACTCTCATGAAGATAAAGCATAAAGTTAGGTTGGGTGTTTTTGCTTTGTTTGGCTTTTTAGTGGTTCTGGGGGGCATTGGATTGTTTTATATCAATCAGCTCGACCTCGATACACGCAACATTCTTACAAACAATTATGAATCGCTGGAATACACAAGCCGGATCATGCAGGCAAGTGATAGTCTAAGGTTTAACAAAAATGCGATCCATTCCTTAAGAACTAATCTCAAAGCCCAGGAAGGCAATATTACAGAGCCTGGGGAACAAGAATTGACATTTGCTCTGCGTGAAGAGGTTGAAAAACTTAAGCTTGATCCAGATGACAGCAATGCTTTATTGAATTTACGAAAGCATGCGATTGGAATTCAACAGATAAACATGAAAGCCATTAAACAAAAAAGTGAAGCTGCGACTAAAGCAGCTGCACAGGCTACGAATTACCTGGTTATAGTTTCCACGATTGTCGGTATCTTAGCTTTTATCATCATCGTAAATTTTCCGGGATATGTTGCTGATCCCATCGTGCAACTTACCAGCGGTATTAAGGCCATTGCCAATAAAGATTATGAAGAACGATTGCATTTTTCACGGAAAGATGAGTTTGAAGAATTAGCGGTTGCTTTCAATCTCATGGCCGAGAAACTGGACGAATATGAGCATAGTAATCTGGCAAACATTTTATATCAGAAAAAACGGATTGAGACCATTATTAATCGAATGACCGACCCTGTTATTGGGTTGGATGAAAAGAAACATATCGTATTTGCCAATGAGCAATCACTTCAGCTTTTAAATCTTACCAAAGAAAAAACCATTGGTCGGTATGCTCCCGATGTTGCACTGTATAATGACTTGTTACGCAAACTGATCCAACAGGATGAGAACGTTAACAAAACCAACCTGCTTAAAATAATAGTCAACGGAAAAGAGAACTACTTTAGTAAGGAAATAATAGATATCCACTATACACCTACCGGTGAGAAAGAAAATATAAATGTTGGCCAGGTGATCTTACTAAAAAATATCACTCAATACAAAGAACTCGATCTCGCTAAAACCAATTTCATCGCTACCATTTCGCATGAATTAAAAACTCCGATTGCATCTTTACAAATGTGTGCTCAGTTAATTAGTGATCAGCGTGTAGGAGTATTAAATGAAGAGCAACAAAAAATCGTGAACTCATTGAAAGATGAAACCAACCGGTTATCTAAACTCGTAAGTGAATTGCTTGATCTATCCCAAGTCGAGACAGGAAACGTAAAGCTGACCCTGGGTTCGGTGTCGCCAATTAAATTAGTGGAACAGGCTATTGATTCCATTAAGATTCAGGCGGAAAGAAATAATATTAACCTTGAAATTGATGCGCCTAACGATTTACCCGCGGTAAAGGCTGATCCTGAAAAAGCAACCTGGGTGCTAATCAATTTGCTTTCAAATGCAATTCGTTACACGCCTGAAAACGGAAAGATTGAAATTAGAGTTGAGAAGGATGAAGATCAGGTCCTTTTCTCAGTACAGGATTTCGGTCCCGGTATTGAAGAGAAATACTTATCCAGAGTCTTTGATAAATTTTTCCAGGTTCCCGGAACCACCCATGGCACCGGGTTAGGTCTTGCTATTTCGAAAGAATTTGTCGAGGCCCAGAATGGGACGATTACACTTGAGAGTAAATACGGGTATGGATCCACATTTATCGTTTCGCTACCTCAGAGCAAACCCTCTTTATAGACTCCCTTTCTTCATCTCCTCCACCGCATAATTAGCCGCCCGTGCGGTAAGGGCCATATATAATATAGACGGACTTTGATTTCCGGTACTCGTCATGCAGGCGCCATCCGTAACAAAAACATTTTTGCAGGCGTGAACCTGATTCCATTCATTCAACAAAGAAGTTTTAGGATCGCGACCCATTCTGCATCCGCCCATTTCGTGAATGTCCAAACCGGGTGGTTGGTGTGTATCATGCTGTGAAATGTTTTTAGCTCCAGCCCTTTCAAGCATTAAGGTGCTCTGCTCTAAGAAGTCTTTCACCATCTTATCATCGTTGTCATCGTAATCCACGGAAGTGACCAACAAAGGAATGCCCCATTGATCTGTTTCTGTTTCGCTCAGTCGTACATGATTTTTTTCTTTGGGGATGGTTTCTCCCTGCATGTACATATAGGCATACCAGCCTCCGGGGTTCATCGCATTTTTCTTCATGGCTTCTCCAATCTCACTTTCCATCGCGTTGCCATACCACTCATTACGTCTTGCACTGATAAACGTAGTGAATCCACCTATGTAATCAGTATCTTGTTTTTTAAGATTGCGATAGTTAGCAATGATTGCATCTGTGGGATTGCGACCATAATAATAAGTGTCTTCAAACCCTTCCATATCACCGCTCACAGATGCCCGGTAATTATGAAATGCCACATACTTACCTAACAGTCCATTATCGTTCCCTAAACCATTCGGAAACCGATTGGATTTGGAATTCAATAGTACCAGGTTGCTATTGAGGGCCGAAGCATTCACAAAAATAATTCTGGCGAAATATTCAAACACTTCCTTTGTGTTGGCATCAATGATTCGCACGCCTGAAGCTTTTCCCTTCCTTTCGTCATATATAATTGAATGGACCACTGAATCTGGTCGAATGGTGAGATTCCCGGTTTTCTCCGCCCACGGCAATGTGGAAGACACGGAACTAAAATATCCGCCAAACGGACAACCACGCATGCAAAGATTTCTTGCCTGGCATTGGCCGCGACCTTGTTGTAAATGGATGTCTTTAGGTTTAGTAATGTGTGCCCAACGTGCTTGCACGAGATGTCGACCAAAATTCTCTTTGATGCTCTTTTGAATATGCGATTCCACACAATTCAAATCAAAGGGTGGAAGAAACTCACCATCAGGCATCGACTCAATGCCATCCTTATTTCCACACACCCCAATAAAATCTTCTACGTGCGAATACCACGGAGCTACATCCTTGTATCGTATCGGCCAATCGAGTCCATACCCAAAACGAGCGGGAGCCGAAAATTCATACTCACTCCAGCGCTGTGTGGCCCGGCCCCACGTGAGCGACTTACCCCCTACCTGGTAGCCCCGAATCCAATCAAATGACTTCTCCTGAACGTATGGATGATCTTTGTCCCTAACAAAAAAGTGTTGATTGTCTTCACCAATACCGGCCGACTTACTGATCAACGGGTTTTCTTTTAGAAATTCTTCAGAAAGCCTGCCACGATGCGGAAGGTCCCACGGATTCTTTGTGGCCGTTGGATAATCTTTGTTGTGTACAATATTTCGTCCGCGTTCCAGAACGAGCGTTTTCAACCCTTTCTCACAAAGTTCTTTGGCGGCCCAGCCTCCGGAAATGCCAGAGCCTATTACGATGGCATCATACGTATTTACTTTTTCACCTTCCAAATTGAAATTGATGTTGTTCAAATCGTTCGCCATAACAGAATAGTTAATTCGCTTAAATGTAATCAATACAAGCACTACTTTTTCCCGAAGTTACATGTTCGGTGACGCGCAAGTTTGTGCGAAGGCGAACACTACAAACATTTTGAGTGTCGATTTCCATCTCTGTAATAAGGTTTTTATTCTGGCACAATTATTAATACTACAAATAGGAATTTATTATGACCCAAATGAAAAAGTACCAGCTTGGCGAGTTTGAAGAAATTGTAATGCTTACAGTAGGCGTGTTGTATGGTGAAGCTTATGGCGTATCCATCAAAAAGGAAATTGAAAGCAGATTAAAACGTGGTGTTAGTGTTGGGGCATTGCAAACTGCTTTAAAACGCCTGGAAGATAAGGGCTATTTAAAGTCGCACGAAGGTAAAGTCACTGAAGAACGTGCAGGGCGACCAAAAAAATATTTTCAAATCACCGCCTACGGTAAGAAAGCCATGGAGTATACCAAAAGCACCCGCGATGAATTGTGGAGTGCAATACCCAAGGTTGCGCTTGATGTGAAATTCAGTTGACAGTAGGCAATTGACAATAGAAAAAATCTTGTCAATTGATTCATTTGTCAACTGTCAACTTGAAAGAGAATAAATGAAAAAAAGTACACCACCCCACCTTCCCCTCCGCTTTTTCCGGTGGTTCTGCCATCCGAAGTTGAGAGATAGTATTGAAGGAGATTTGATGGAATTGTATGTTGAAAGAAAAAATAAAAGCGGAAAGCTGAAAGCCGATTTAAAATTTATTGGCGATGTGGTACTGCTTTTTAGACCCAGTATTATCAGATCCGCAGAAGGATATCAAACATTAAACACCTATGGTATGTTAAAAAATTATTTCAAGATCAGTTGGCGCAACCTGGTAAAGCAAAAAATGTATTCCTCCATAAAAATCGGGGGCTTTGCCGTGGGGGTAGCCGCTTGTTTGTTGATCGCGCTATTCATTAAAGATGAACTATTGTACGATAAACATTATTCATCTCAACTCTACCGCGTACTTGGAGTTATAACGGAGGAGGGCAATATAAAGAAGGGTCTCGCATTTCCGGCACCGATGGCGGCCGCATTAAAAGAAGACTTTGCAGAGGTGGAGGAAGCGGGTCGTTATAATAACAGTGAGCTGTTTGGTGCTGGTCCTAACCAGGTGCGCCCCGATGGTGTGGAAGATAATGCTTATGATGAGGGCTTTGTCTATTTCGATCAGGCACTGCTCAATATGCTGAATTTAAAATTCATACAAGGAAATCCAAAGACTGCTTTACTTCAGCCAAGGGCCATTGTAATCACAAAAAGTAAAGCCGATAAGTATTTTCCTAATACAGATGCTGTAGGTAAGTTACTTGTTGTTAATAACCGCGCAGAACAACCTTACACCATCGGTGGAGTTATTGAAGACTTTAAACCTACCTCACACATTCAGTTCGATTTTTTAATCGGTACAGAAGGGTTACAGTTCTGGGAGGGTGAGCAGAAAACATGGAATGCAAGCAATTATGCTACTTACATAAAGGTACAGGAGGGTGTAGATGTTGCTGCACTCGAAGCAAAACTCTCAAAGGGCATCATAGAAAAATATTTTATTCCCAACATGATTAAAGACGGAATGCCGCAAACCGAGATTGATAAAGTCTTTAAAGAAAAAAACGCGCACCTCGAACTCCAGCCACTGAGCAAAGTTCACCTCTACTCAAGCGATATTGACGATAATCTGGTGCATGGTGACATCAGAATGGTTTGGTTGTTTGGTGGAATTGCGTTGTTCGTTTTACTAATCGCTGTAATCAACTTCGTGAATCTTTCCACTGCGAAATCGGCCAATCGTGCAAAAGAAATTGGTCTAAGAAAAGCAGTGGGTTCTTTACGCTCCAACATCGTTAGCCAGTTTTTACTCGAGTCTGTAATGTTCAGCTTGATTTCATTTTTAATAGGGCTGGCCATGGCTGGTTTGCTGTTACCTTATTTCAATATGATTTCCGGCAAATCTATCGTCCTACCGTGGACTGAGGTTTGGTTTGGTCCTTCATTGCTTGCCTTTGCATTAGGTGTCGGTGTGTTGGCAGGTATTTATCCATCTCTGTATTTGTCCGCTTTTAAACCGATTCAAGTGCTGAAGGGAAATTTAACGCGAGGTGCTAAAAGTTCGCCACTACGCAGCACACTGGTGGTGTTTCAATTTTCCACGTCCATCATTCTGATTGTCGGAACATTGGTGATCTATCGCCAGATGAATTTTATTCTGAATAAAAAAGTTGGGTATGACAAAGAGCAGGTGTTGTTGCTACAGGGCACAAACACATTAGGCGGCCAGGTGGTGACATTTGCAGAAGAACTACGTGCACTCCCACAGGTTGTAGAAGTAACTACGGGTGATTACTTACCTGTTCGAGGATCTAAGCGCAATGGCAATAATTTTTGGAATGAAGGTCGCGAGGATATTGACCCGGGAGTGAGCAGTCAGTTTTGGAGAGTCGATCCGTTCTATGTAAATGCACTTGGTCTTAAACTGGTAGAAGGTCGTAACTTCAGTCGTGAGCTCGCATCCGATTCAAGCGCCATCATCATCAATCAGAAAATGGCCAAACAATTAGGCGGCAATATGCTTGGCAAACGAATTTACAATTATGCGAGTCTTTGGACCGTAGTAGGCATCGTAGAAGACTTTCATTTCGAATCGCTGCGCGAAGATATCCAACCATTGGGAATGGTGTTGGGAGTTGAAGCCTCAGTGCTGGCAGTTAAGTTACAATCCGGCAATATGAGCGAGAGTATTCAAATATTGACGAGCGTGTGGAACAAGTTTGCTCCGCATCAACCCATCCGCTACAGCTTTTTGGATGAGCGCTATGCAGCTATGTATGCCGATGTGCAACGCATGGGTCGGATATTTACTTCGTTTGCCACACTTGCCATTGTAGTTGCCTGTCTCGGATTGTTTGCACTCTCTGCATTTATGGTGGAGCAACGCAGCAAAGAGATTAGCGTTCGCCTTATTTTGGGAGCTACTGTGAACAATGTGTTTCAAATGCTCACCTGGAATTTTTTAAAACTTGTGGTAGTAGCGTTTATACTTGCAGTACCCCTTGCATGGTACCTAATGACTAAGTGGCTGGAAGACTATGCCTTCAGAACCGACATCAGTTGGGATGTTTTCGCAATCACAGGCTTTACGGCAATTATGATTGCGCTGCTGACCATTAGTTATCAATCCATTAAAGCGGCCATGATGAACCCGGTAAACAGCCTTCGCTCGGAATAAGCTACCGCAGTCAAGAGTTTGAGGTCGGAATAGAAGTAGGCAGTAGGCAATCAGCAGTAGGCAAGTCATCAATATGCAAATGAGTCAATTGCCTTTTGCATACTGTTAATTGCCTATTAAACAAAAGTGAGTTTGAAAATTAGTAAGACAAATCCGCCTAGTCTCTTTCTGAAATTCTTTCGCTGGTTCTGCCATCCGAAGTTCAGAGATAGTATTGAAGGTGATTTGATGGAGTTTTATGAGGAGAGAAAAGTTAAAGATGGAAAGCTTAAAGCAGATTTGAAATTCATTATCGATGTAATATTGCTCTTCCGGCCCGGCATCATCAAACCAGCTGAAGGATATCAACATTTAAACACCTACGGTATGTATAAAAGTTATTTTAAGATTGGATGGAGAAATCTTGTAAAAAACAAAGCCTTCTCATTCATAAATATCTCAGGACTGGCTCTCGGATTGACCTGTAGTGTTCTTATTGCCTTGTGGGTGCAAG
>DAOOCD010000124.1:0-10351 GCA_035408225.1 Cyclobacteriaceae bacterium
TTTGGTCTTTTACTGCTTTTCGTCCGTACAAGTGATAAAGACCAAAAGCAGTTCCATTGACAATCAACATAAAAAGGCAATAGATATAGCCGATTGATTTATGAATCCGTGTTCCTTTTGTCAATACCAAAACAAGCGTGCCGGAGATTAAACTGATCATGGATGCAACAAGGTGTATCAAGCCAGTTGGACTATGAATAAGGGAGTTCATGACGATCCTTAATTATATGAAACTAGCGTAGGGTAAATCCTATTATCAGACTGAGTTGAAATCCGCTAAAGGAATCAGATACGGAACCTGTTAACCCGGGTGCGGTCCATTCATTTTTTGCGGAGAAACCCCAATTGTAAGTTCCTTTAATGGCTAAATACTGGTGACCCGTTAAATCGCGTTCTATCGTTATCGCAGTATGCAGAAAGCTACCTCCGATCGAAACTAAACTTGTATTAGGTTGATTGTTTATTAAATCACTTAGCGAGGCGGTAGTTGTTCGAATTGCACTAACATTACTGCCGCCCCAACCTAATCCTAAACCAGGAATTAACCGCCATGAGTTATTTCCGATTTTATAGCCAGCATAAAAGTATCCCCAGCCTCCTTGCATTTCCGTGGTAGTACTTTCTCTGGTTGCTGAACCCGAGAAATAATAGCCCTCACCACCAAAGCGCAGATGCTTATGTTGGCCATAACCACCAGTTCCAAATCCAATGGCCAGGGGTACTTTATGAAATCCTGCTTGTGTTAAGCTGCCATTCAGATTGGTGAAGGAGAACTGTTGAATTCCAGGAGCTAGGTAGATTGAACCGGTGGTGTGTTGACTTTGTGAAAGGGCAATATTTGCCACAAAGAGAAGGACGATAATTGATTTCATAATAAACAAGTTTATAATGTAAACTATATATTCAAAAAATTTATGTTTTGATGTAATCCTTTAGAGAGTTCACATACTCTTCAAAAGCCTTAAGACCTTTCTTGGTTATCCGGCAGGTCGTTAAAGGTTTTTTCCCCTTGAATGACTTTTCAACAGAAATATATCCGGCCTCCGAAAGTTTATCCAACTGCACACTAAGGTTACCGGCTGTTGAGTTTGTCTTTTCTTTTAGCCAGGTAAACTCAGCCGACTCAACACTGATCAGCAATGACATAACACCGAGGCGAAGTTGGGAGTGGAGCAAAGGATCAAGTTCTCTAAGCATGCTTATTCTGATTTCTTCAGCAGGTAGCCTGGAATGATATAACCTATCGTTACAGCAATTGCGGCAAGTAAAAATTGATTTTCTAAACTGGAGATGAAACTGAGGGCTCCCAAAATCCAGAAGGCAACACCCCCAAACATTAGTGGTTTAAATTTGAGTAGGAATCCAGAAATAAATGTGGGTACTGCACACAAGGTGATAATTACAGGGTTAATCTGCCAGCTAATTTGTTTTCCGAACATCCAAAAGATAAAACAGGTAATACCAAATCCCATCCAAAGCCATTTGTAAATACTATCCAGATGTGTTGAAACGATTGCCTCTCTGCTATGCCGGATTCCGTAGATGACAGAGACAATAGCAGCAAGTATTGTCACTGAAAACATGAGGTAAGGATTCTGTACATCCGTGAACTTGATTAATACGTAGACACCGAGATTAGCAACTACGATTGTCCAACCCCACAACAGGAAGTAAAAACTGTTTTTCTGCATATTGCCTTTTGCCTGTTTAATCATGGAGGTGATTACATCGAGGCTTTGTTCGGGAGTAAGATCTTTTTCTTGTGTCATAGCTTTCTGGTTTTGTGGGTATACTGCTTATAACGGCATAAATGTAAAATAGTTTATATTATAAATCAAAATAGTTTAAAATCTTACTTTGGGACCATTTAAATGGTCTTTTATCCTCTTTGTATAACAGACTTGTAACAATTAGGGTATTGTCTAAATTGCACAAATCACTCAAACCCTAAACTGATGAAGAAGTCTTTACTTTCAATTATAATAGCCTTAACAAGCATTTCTGTATTTGCTCAAACCGAAGTTCAGCAAGTAGAAAAACTGAAAGCTGACGCAGCAACCGAAGTGGAAAAATTAGCAGTACTCGGACAACAAATCAATGACATGCTTTTTAGTTTTTCTGAATTGGGTTTTCAGGAGTATGAAACATTTAACTACCTGACTTCTTTATTGGAGAAGCAAGGATTTAAGGTACAGAGAGGAGTGGCCGGGGTACCTACTGCCTGGATTGCCACGTGGGGTTCTGGTAAACCTGTAATCGCATTGGGTTCGGATGTAGACTGTATACCAAAGGCTTCACAAAAACCGGGTGTAGCCTATTCGGATCCGATTGTGGTTGGGGCACCTGGTCACGGAGAAGGTCATAACTCAGGGCAAGCACTTAACATTATTTCGGCTTTGGCGCTTAAGAAAATAATGGAGCGTGAAAAAATTCAGGGCACCATTATGTTGTGGCCTGGCGTTGCCGAAGAATTGGTGGGCACCAAAGCGTATTATGTCCGTGCCGGATATTTCAAAGATGTAGATGCTTGTATTTTTACCCACGTAGCAAATAATCTGGGTGTGGGTTATGGCGATGCTGGTAATAACGGTCTTGTATCAGTGCGATTTAACTTTGAAGGTGCTGCTGCACATGCTGCAGGTGCGCCCTGGCGAGGCCGGAGTGCGCTGGATGCTGTGGAGTTAATGAACATTGGCTGGAACTTCAGACGTGAACATCTGGAACTTACTCAACGCTCGCACTATGTTATTTCAGATGGGGGAGACCAACCCAACGTTGTTCCATCCAAAGCTTCAGTATGGTATTATTTCAGAGAGCGTACCTATCCCAACATTAAAAAATTGTTTGACATAGGAGTTAAAGTAGCTGAAGGTGCTGCTTTGATGACGGATACAAAATTTACTTATGAGATCTTAGGTTCTGCATGGCCCGGTCACTTTAACAAGCCCATTGCAGAAGCCATGTATGAGAACATGAAGAAGGTTGGATTGCCAAAGTGGTCCGAAGAAGATCAGTTGTTGGCAAAAGCTACGCAAATTGAATTGAAAGCGCCAAAGATTGAGGGCCTTGCTGTTAAGTTGGATACGATTGGATTGCCAAGCCCAACGGGTCCTGTGAATGTAATGGGACGTCAGTTGATGGCTATGGGTGGTGGATCTGACGATATTGCAGACATTAGCTGGTCATTGCCTACTGTTGTATTGCGCTATCCCTCTAATATTCCAGGCCTACCAGGTCACCATTGGAGCAATGCAATTTCCATGGCTACCCCAATTGCGCATAAGGGAATCGTTTATGGTGCAAAGGCAGAAGTTATGACTATGCTTGACATGCTTTTGAAACCAGAGATTCTAAAAAATGCATGGGAGTATTATCGCACCGAACAAACAAAAGATTTGCAATACACTCCATTGATAGGAGAGAAGGACCTTCCTGCTATTACATTAAATAAAAAGATCATGGAGGAATATGCCCCCAAGCTCAAGCCGTTTTATTATAATCCCGCTAAGTACAAGACTTATTTGGACCAGTTGGGAATTGTATATCCAACGGTGAGACCTGATCAAAAGGAAGAAATCAAAAAGTTGTCGGAGAAAAAATAAGCCAGGATGTTTACGGGAATTATTGAAGCATTGGCGAAGGTGAAGGAAGTGCGACCAGATCGTACTAACAAAAGTTTTTGCTTTGAAAGTCCTATCAGTAATGAGTTGAAAGTCGATCAAAGCGTGTCGCATGATGGCGTCTGCCTTACCGTCACTAAAGTTGAAGGCAACTCGCACTGGGTAACCGCTATTGATGAAACCCTTTCAAAATCAACGCTGGGATTATTTAACGTGGGCGATGAAGTAAATCTGGAGCGTTGCATGATTGCCAATGGTAGGTTTGATGGTCATGTAGTGCAAGGTCATGTTGATCAGACTGCAATATGTACTTCAGTGAAGGATGAAAATGGAAGCTGGCTTTATACGTTTGAATATGATCCGGCCGCTGGTAATATCACAGTTGAAAAGGGGTCAATCTCAATAAACGGAGTAAGCCTCACCTGCTTTAATAGCAAGGACAATGGTTTTTCTGTCGCCATTATTCCCTATACTTATGAGCATACCAACTTTCATCAGATTAAATCGGGCGATCAAGTAAATCTTGAATTTGATATTATCGGGAAGTATGTAAAACGATTATTAAATCGATAGTACTTCAATTTAACACTACATCACTATTTACAACTATCAAACCCCCATA
This sequence comes from Cyclobacteriaceae bacterium, assembly GCA_035408225.1. Lineage (GTDB taxonomy): Bacteria > Bacteroidota > Bacteroidia > Cytophagales > Cyclobacteriaceae > ELB16-189. Next base: position 4,243 of record DAOOCD010000124.1, read on the forward strand.
TTATGTTAGACCAATTAGTAAAACTTGTAGAACAAAATGCAGGTGATGCCATCATTAAAAACCAGGCCATCCCCAACCAATTCAATAATGCCGCTATTCAGGAAGTAGCGGGTTCAATTTTTAATACATTGAAAAGTCAGGCCGCTCAGGGAAACCTGCAGCAGGTGGCAGCCATGTTTCAGGGTGGAACCAGCCAGAGTAATCTGGCCAATAACCCTATGGTGAAACAAATGATTGCTTCAGTGGCTGGGAATTTTGCTGCTAAGTTTGGAGTTTCGTCTGCGCAAGCCCAAAGTATTGTAGCTGGTTTATTGCCCACGGTTATGAATCAATTGGTTAAAAAGACCAACGATCCAAAAGACAACTCTTTTGACTTAACAGATGTCATGAAGAGTGTAAGCGGAAATAATAATCTTGATGTTACCAGTATTATCGGGCAGTTGGCTGGAGGGAATGCAAAGTCAAATCCACTGGGTGCTTTAGGTGGACTTGCCGGTAAGTTCTTTGGTAAGAAATAGGAATCAGCAATCAGTGATTACAAGACTCTATCAGGTTTCTGATAGAGTTTTTTTATGATATCTGTTGCGGAGATATTGAGATAATTTAAATCCAAAGAATCCACAAAGGAGACCAATTGTGCCGCCTACCAGAATATCTCCGGGAAAGTGTACGCCCAGGTAAATGCGGGTATATGTCATGAGTAAGGCCCAGATAAATATTAGTCCTATCCATTTGTAGACAGAACGCAGGGTTAGCCAAACGAAAAGTGCAACTCCCATGGTGTTTGCTGCATGCCCTGAGGAAAATCCATAACGACCACCTTTATAGCCATCTACATGGTGCAAGAGACCGAACATCGTTGGATCCTGCGAAGGGCGCAGGCGGGCGAAAAAGGGTTTCATAAAGGTAGAAGTGATCTGATCGCAAAGAAGAATTGTAAGTGCCGCTCCGATCAAAATAAACCAGGCTTCCTTTTTAAAGTTCTTGAACAACAGAAAAATCAAAAATGCATATAGGGGTAGCCAAAAGAAGGTTTTAGTGATCAGTAGCATTACCGGATCGAGCCAGGGGGCATGGAAGCTATTCAGATAGACCAAAAGTTCCTTATCCCATTCAATAAGTTTATCAATCATTGATTTGTAGCTGAAAGCCGTCAGTTAGGGATCAAATATTATGCAAATCGAACACAAACGTTCTTAATGCAGCAAAATTAGAGAGAATAAACGATTAGTTGCCAATTCAATACAACAATGCCTTTTGGGGATTGCATAGAAGGTCAGGAAGTTGGAAATTGTAGGATTAAATTTGATCTGGCTTTAGTCTTTATGGAAAAATTTGATTTGGTAATTATTGGAGCCGGCCCGGCCGGATATGCCGCTGCCATGCGCGCCATTGATTTTAAAAAGAAAACCCTGCTGATCGAAAAGCATCGGGTAGGTGGTGCAGGCATAACCAATGGTGCGTTGTCATCCAAAACCTGGTGGGAACTCTCCCGCGAAGCTTCCGCATTCAGAAAAAATTTGAAACGGTATAATATTCAGGAACCGTCAATCAGTTTTAAGGAAATTCAAAATGAAGTTCGTAAGGCTGTGCAGGAGCGAAAGAGCTTACTGGAGGAACATATGCACCTGTTAAGAGAAACCTCCTATTCCGATTTGCTTAATTTTAAAACGGGCCATGCGAAATTAATAAGCCGGCATGAGATTGAAATTACACAGGGTGCGAAGCAAGAAATTGTTTACGCTGAAAATATCATTCTGGCCACCGGCAGCAGACCCCGCTATTTGCCCGAACTTCCTATTGATGAAAAGATTGTTCTAACCAGCGAAGGCATTGAAGACCTGGAAGATTTTCCGGAGAGCATGGTGATAGTGGGAGCGGGGGTTATTGGTTGCGAGTACGCGACCATCTTCAGTGGTTTTGGTCGCACAAAAGTGCACCTGATTGATAAAGGAGATCGGATCCTTCCGTTTGAAGATGAAGATGTGGTACGGATCGTTGAGCGGAATATGGAAAACAATGGAGTATTGATCCATCGCAATTCACGGTTAGTGGATATGAAAATTATTAATGGCCGCGTTGAGTATGAGTTGGAGTACACGGATGGAAGCCATGGAACCTTCAATGTTGAGAAGGCATTAGTTTCGGTAGGCCGCGTTGCAAATATTGAGGACTTATGGGATGATAAAGTAGGGATAAACATCACCAAGCGTGGAATTGATAATAACGATACCCAAACAAATGTCTCAAATATCTATGCGGTAGGAGATCTTACAGCAGATATTTCACTTGTTAATGTGGGCGAACTGGAAGGCCGGTATGCAGTGGAGAAGATTTTTAGTGAGCCTGAACGAAAGCTTGTTTACGAAAATATAAGCACGATTATGTTTCTGAGTCCTGAGGTGGCTGGGGTGGGAATGAATGAAACTACTGCGAAAGAAAAGGGAATAAATTACAAAGTTGTTACGCTTGAGTATAGCACGATTACACGCGCAATTGCAAAACGAAATACGCAGGGTTTTATCAAACTTCTTGTAACCTGCGATGACCACATGAAGATTTTGGGAATGAAAGTAGTCGGTAATCACGCCAGCAGTGCTATCCAGGCGGTAGCCGTACTTATTTCTATGGATAAGGGCATTGAAGAACTGGCAGAATGCGTGCATCCACACCCAAGTATTACGGAGGGAATCCAGGAGTGTGTGCGCATGTTGATGGGAAAATCCTTATTTAAGCCAGTCGCACTGAAAGGTCGCCTTTCGTGCCGAACCTGTATGAATGGTGTCTATCGGGATATTGTCTTTTAAATTCTGATCTTTGGATGGGTATTGATTAAATGGTGATGTCATGAAAAGGGTTTTGCTCATTTTGATTGTTTTTGGGGTGGTGAGTTCATGCTCGATGGAGAAGCTTTATACCATGAAACAAAACCGGAAAGTGTACCCTTTCGAGCAGGTAAATTTTCATGAACTCATACAACGTTATATGAGCAAAGAAAATACTAGCCTCGGTACAATTGAAGGAATTTATTCGGTTTCTATTTTGGTGATGAAGAAAGGGAAAGGGTTGCTGTCGCCCATTGAAAAAGAAAAGATAATTGAGAGAAAGGAAAACTATTCTAAGGTGGCAATAATTCGTGATACAGAAGATCCTAACCGAGAATATCTTGAAATCTCGCTGGATAAAGAATTTTTACCATCTTACTCTGTGCGGGGTGAATTTACAAGTATGACGGAAGCCAATATCCTGATCTACAAACATCTTGAACCTCGCGGGCAAACTTCGACTTATACATTCACCTATGATCAATCGAGGGATATGCTCGAAGGAGTACGAAAAGAAAATAATGGTCAGGCTGAATATACGTATACCCTTACCTATATTAAGCTACATCCCAAGAAGGCCGAGGTAACGCAGAATAATTAATCTGTAGGACCTACTATCAGGTATTCTTCGATACCCCGATTGCTAAGGGGAAGTGTAACGGTCTACTCTTCTTCAGTCACTCAATAAGTTATCAATACCTCGTTGATAGATTTTCGTTCCAGTTTGGGCACATACGTTTCCGGGTGTGGATAGCCAACGGGTATCAATAAGAAAGGTCTTTCGTTTTCAGGTCGCTTCAATAAAGAAGTGAGAAAATTCATTGGACTGGGTGTATGGGTGAGCGCCACTAAACCCGCATGATGGACCGCTGCAAGCAGAAACCCGCAGGCAATTCCAACGGATTCGTTTACATAGTAGTTCGTTCTTTTACTGCCATCGGGCAACAAATCATAGGCTTTCTTAAATACAACAATCAGGTAGGGGGCGACTTCAATAAATGGTTTCTGCCAGTCAGTTTGTAGCGGTCTGATGTCATTCAGCCATTCTTCGCTCATCCGGTTTTCATAACTTTCTTTCTCCTCCTTTTCTGCCGCTATCCGGATTTCTCGTTTTAGAGTAGAATCTTCTACGATGCAAAAGGTCCATGGTTGCTTATGTGCTCCTGAAGGAGCTGTAGAAGCCGCTTTAACAATGTTATGAATGACCTCCTGGGGAATTGGTTTATCCGAAAAGTCGCGAACAGTTCTTCGCTTATCAATCCATTGGTAGAAATCGTTACTTCTTCTGATCATTTCTTCGGATGGGTACACTTCGTGTGTATAGGAGACGAAAGGATAGCCATCAATGAGTCGGATGTCATGGTTCATATGAGTGCTATTTTGCGTGTCTGCTTTTTAAGACATTGACTATCTCTTCCAGTTTAACTCCCTTTGCAGTGAGCAATACAAGAAAGTGATACATAAGATCAGCTGCTTCATTCAGAAAGAGTTCTTTATTATCATCCTTAGCTTCAATCACGAGTTCAACGGCTTCTTCACCGACTTTCTGCGCCACTTTATTAATTCCGGAGTTCAGTAGTTGGTTGGTATAGGATCCTGATTTGGGATTATTTTTCCTATCATTAATGATACGTTCAAGAAAATCTAATCCTGCGCCTTCATTTTTTTCGTTAAAACATGTATCTGACCCTGTATGACAGGTTGGGCCGGTTGGATTCACCTTGAATAGCAAGGTGTCCTGATCACAATCCATGGTTACATCAACTAAAGTCAAATAATTGCCTGAGGTTTCTCCTTTGGTCCAGAGTCGTTGTTTGGTGCGACTGAAAAAGGTAAGGCGATTTTCGGCCAGTGTTTTATTCAACGCTTCCCGGTTCATATAGCCTAGCATAAGTACACGATGGGTATTGGCATCTTGTACAATGCATGGAATAAGTCCTTGTGATTTTTCAAAGTTTAATTTATGGATGTCAATCATAGCCTTCAGATTCTTACAGTAGCGCCATTTGAATTCAAGTAACTTTTAAGATCGGGGATGGTAAGCTCCCCAAAATGAAACAAGGATGCCGCCAGTGCTGCATCGGCCCTCCCCATTACAAACGCTTCGAGAAAATGTCTTGGATTACCAGCTCCACCAGATGCAATCACCGGTATACTCAGCAATTCATGTAGCTTAGCGAGGGGATCAATCGCGAATCCTTGTTTGGTGCCATCGTGATTCATGCTTGTAAAAAGAATTTCTCCCGCACCCCGGGCCTGACCTTCTTTAGCCCAGGAAAATAGTTTTTTATCAGTTGGTTTAGATCCTCCATGAGTATGCACCGTCCATTGGTTCTCTATTTTGCGGGCATCAATGGCGAGCACAACAAACTGCGAACCGAATGCTTTAGCCAACTCATCTATAAGTTGAGGATTCTTTACTGCTGCGGAGTTGATACTTACTTTATCCGCGCCAGCTTCCAGTAGTGGAGCAACATCCGCTATACTGCTAATTCCACCTCCCACAGTAAATGGAATGTTTACATGGGCAGCAATATCCCGAACTAATTCAACAAAAGTTTTCCTCTTTTCATTGGTTGCTGAGATATCCAGAAAGACCAATTCATCTGCACCCTGTTTAGCATACGTAGCTCCGAGTTCTACCGGGTCGCCTGCATCACGGATGTTAACAAAATTTACTCCCTTAACGGTACGGCCATCTTTAATGTCGAGACAAGGAATAATGCGTTTGGTAAGCACAGTGTTGCCTTATGAGTTTTGAAATGCTTTCAATTCCTCCAGCTTAATTTTACCCTCATATATGGCTTTGCCAATGATGACTCCATATACTTTGGCATACTTAAGTTCATGCAAGTCATCCATCGAACTTACTCCACCGCTGGCTACAATTTTTATTTTAGGATACCGGCTTACAAGTTTCTTATATAAACCAAGATTAGGACCTTCCATCATACCATCCGTGCCAATGTCCGTGCAGGTGAGAAACTCCAATCCATCTTTTTCAAATTGGCTGACTAAATCAAACAGCCTTAACTTAGTGTCTTCCAGCCAGCCATTGATTGAAACATGTTCGCCTTTTACATCGGCACTCAATACAAAATTTTCAGCACCATATTTTTTAAGCCATTCACTGAACTTTTCAGGTTCCTTTACGGCCATACTTCCAATATTAACCTGATGCACTCCTAAATCAAGAAGTTGTTCGACTTCTTCTTCGGTTTTAACGCCTCCTCCAAAGTCTACACTCAACGCTGTTTTTTCCTGGATCTCACGGACCACATCCC
>DAOOCD010000125.1:0-10293 GCA_035408225.1 Cyclobacteriaceae bacterium
TTGGAGGACCCTTGTTCTGGTCACATTATTCTTTCCTGGGGCTTGATCCGCGAAAGCTTAAGGATCGCTATGCAGATTACTGGCAGCATAATGTGAATCACACGCTGATTAACTATGAGTATTGTGTCAAAAATCCTAAGGGTTATAAAGACTATGGCAAAAACAGTTGGGGCCTGACCGCAGGGTATTCCGTTAATTTCTATTCAGCGCATAGCCCTAGTGAAGATTCTGGTGTAATAACACCCACAGCAGCTTTATCCTCCTTTCCATATACGCCACAACAAAGTATGGAGGCTATGAAACATTTTTATTTTGATTTGGGTGACAAAACCTTCGGACCTTACGGATTCTATGATGGGTTTAGCGTTCACCATGATTGGTATAAGCCCTGGTATCTTGCGATTGATCAGGGCCCTATTGTGGTAATGATGGAGAACCAACGGTCGGGTTTGTTGTGGAATCTATTTATGTCATGCCCGGAAGTGCAAAAAGGGCTGGGTGAGTTAGGGTTTACTTATTAAGTAGAGCTTCAGCTATTTCCTTCCACTCTTCCTCTAGCGAGTAGTCTGGCATTTTTCGGTTAGCACGATTATACCAATACTGAGCGTTAAATTTATCACCTTCTTTTCTGTGCAGGTATGCATGAACCCACGATCCTTCAGGGGTATTAACATCCTGGGCAAGCGAATGCGATTTTTCCCAATCGCCCCGGGCATCATGCCAAAGCGAAAGTAAAAGAACGGGGGCATTGGGTGGTTCCGAATGGTTTGTTGATTTCCGGAATTCTTCCAGCGTCACCGTTCTTTTGATTAAACTCAAAAATTATTAATTCTTCTTTACAGGATAGTAAACTTCAGTAATCCATTGAGCAGTGTCCTTCTCAGCCATTGGGTCAGTTACATACACTTCCCAGGGAGCCCCGATTTCAGTCAGGTTTTTGGATTGGATGTATTGAGCAATTTCATTGTGGATAGCTTGCAGGTTGTTATAATCTCCTTTCATTATACCTTTCACCGCAAGGCCACCTTCGGTTTTCATGACTTGATATTTGCCTGGCACTTTGGCATCAGCAGCTACTGGCATGGCACAAACCATATCCATTGATTCTTCTGAATATTTGGGATACAAACAAAAAGGAGATCCGGTAACTGTCACTTTTGCTTTTCTGAGGGCAGCATCTAATTCGGTGTACATTTTTCCCATTTGAGCACTAACTGCCGCTCCGTCTTTGGGACTCATTGTATGAGAAAGACCCACATAGGTGATGGATGGAACATTTTCTTCTGTGATTGCATAAGTAAACTTTGGTTTTGCTTCCGCAATGCCTTTGATTTTGTCACCGGCATAATCAAACGATTTTTCAATCTCACCTCTCATAAAAACATTTATCCAGTGACCAATGGGATTCATTCCTGCATCATTCGAGAAATTCAAATTCAACTGCGTATTTTCCCCGTCTGGCTCAAGCGAGTAAAAACCCTTAGCAGGATTGCCACCAAAATCCATATCAATGGCAATTGATTTATCAGGAATACTTTCAGAGATTCCCAGAGTTCCGGTTCCAAGATTGGGTCCTTCCCAACTATACGAGGCGCCTGTACCTATTCTTTTCTCGCCATATACAATCTTCATATCCGGATCGAGGGTGTTCCAGTATTGCCAGGTTTGCCAACGTTCAAGATCATTGATCTCCTCAAATACAGCAGAAGCGGGAGCGTTAATTGTGTAACTTTTAGAGATCTCCAGCTTGGCCGGGAGTACAAAGCCAATAAGCACCAGCAGAACAATCAGTCCTGCGACAACAAAAAGAATTTTTTTTATCATGGTGAGTAGAGGTTAGGGTTTTGCAGCATTTCTAAATGGGCAATGAAGGTAATAAAATATTAAAGGAATTAAAAGATTGCAATTGTCTTAAAAAATGTAAAAATTAGCCAATAGACTAACCCCGTAACTCATGAGTTTTTTCAATAATCCTAACCGTATCCCTGAAAGCTATGGCCTGAAAATCGCTGGTGGCCTCATTGTTTTTTTTCTGCTTATGAAAGTAGTGGGCCTGGCTCACCATTATGAATTGCGCTTTCTTAATGTATTCATTCAGGTGGGTGGAATTTTCTTCGCGCTGAAGAAATTTAAACAGACGCATGAGGAACACATGAATTATTTCAGGGCGCTTATAACCGGAGTGGCAACGGGAGCAGTTGCTTCTGCTGTTTTTGCGGTTTTTCTTTTTGTTTATATGTCAGTAGACAGCGCCTTTATGCAAGGCATTATTGAAAATGAACCAATGGGGCGTTATCTCAATCCTTACATCACCGCTTTCATGGTGGCCTTAGAGGGATTATTCTCAGGATTATTATTTACGTTCATCATCATCAACTATGTAGATACAGATGATGTGAATGATCCACAGGGAGAATCGAATTAACAATTGATAATGGACAATTGACAATTTGGATTATCGCTGATTGTCCACTGTCAATTGTCCGTTGTTAATTTATTTTACTTCAAGTTCGATCACAGTATCTACCTCATCCATTTTATCTTTTGGCATTTTAAGACTCAGACCAAAATCATTCTCCAGAAATTTAACTGGTGTTTTATCAATAAACAGTTTTGCGCTTACCACTTTCTTACCAAGTTTAGGCAGGGTTAAGGTTTCGTCATGCCAGTTTAGAATGTGAATATAAATCTTGTTTCCTTTTTGGGTCATTACTCCCCATTCGCGCGCACTAAGTGGGCCACCTCTGGTTCCCTGAATGGTTTCGCCATATTGCTTGTTCCACTCGCCCATTTGTTTTAATAATTCAACATGTTCAGGTTGAATCTTTCCATTGGGCATAGGCCCAACATTCAGTAAGAAGTTCGATCCGTAACCAGCGGCTTTTACCAGGTATTGAATCAACTCTTTACGACTCTTGTTTTTTGCATCTTGTAAATTGAACCCCCATGAGTTGTTGATGGTTTCGCAGGTTTCTTTTGGAAGGTCACCAATTTTTTGTTCAGGGGCAAACCCGGTAGTGTTGTGGCCGGGTAAATCTTTTTCAAACATTTGAAAATCTTCACCCTCGTATGGCGCGCGGTGATGATTGCTACCGACCAATGCCGCAGGTTGCAGTTTATGAATGAGTGAATACGTTTTTTCTAAACGCCAGTCATCATCTTTTTTATCCCACATTCCATCGAACCAGATACCGGCCACATCACCATAATTAGTAAGCAGTTCACTCAACTGCGCATCCATGTAGTCGAGGTACTTATTCATATTACCCTTTTCCTCACGTCCTGTCCAGCTACCGCCTGTAAAGCCTCTTGGAAAATAATCAGGGTGATGCCAGTCGAGCTGTGAGTGATAAAAGAAAAGCTTGATGCCCTGTTTGCGGCATTCATCAGCCAGCATTTTAAGTACATCTTTTCCATAGGGTGTTTTCTTCACAATGTTATAGTCAGAGACTTTTGAATCGAACATGGCGAACCCATCATGGTGTTTGCTCGTGATGGTAATGTATTGCATTCCGGCATCTTTGGCCATCTTCACCCATTCAGCCGGGTTGAACTCTGTAGGATTGAAGAAGGCGGGCAGTTTTTCATAGGTTTTGATTGGTATCTGCTGATTGTTCATCACCCACTCGCCATCTCCTAATACGCTGTAAACTCCCCAGTGTATGAACAAACCAAATTTGGCATTCTGAAACCACTCTCGCGACTTCATGTTTTCTGGAGTAGGAGTATATTTTTTTTCCTGTGCCGGGAGCGACCCCGATAAAATCATCAGAAGGACAAATAGAGTAGATTGCTTTTTCATGTGCGGTGGTATTTTGTAACTTTCCAAAATCTATCAGAAGTTAATTGATTAATCAAGTAAATCCTGAAATTCAGCATGAGACACGAACCTATTGGCAAGGAATTATTTATTTCAAATCGCAAGCGACTGGTAAAAGGCCTTAAGCCGGGGGCACTGGTGGTTTTTAATTCCAATGATATTATGCCCAGCAATGCTGATGGTACACTGGGCTACATTCAAAATAGTGATTTATATTATGTAAGTGGTATACATCAGGAAGAGAGTATGGTGGTGGTTTGCCCTGATTTTCCTGATAAAAAATATCGGGAAGTACTTTTTCTTCGCGAGCCCAATGAATTGATGGAAAAGTGGGAAGGTCATAAATTGACAAAGAAAGAGGCAACTGAACTATCGGGCATAGAAACTGTTGTTTGGGTCTCCGGATTTGAGAAGCTCTTTCATCACATGATGACGATGGGTAAGGTGCAGAATGTATACCTGAATACGAATGAGCATTATCGGTCGGAAATATTAGTTCAAAGTCGTGATGCTCGGTTTATAGAATGGTGCCAAAAGACCTATCCATTACACAAGTACAAAAGAATAGCGCCTATTATGGGTGATTTGCGCAGGGTAAAACAGCCCCGTGAAATTGAATTGATGCAAAAGGCCTGTGATATCACGGAGTGTGGCTTTCGCAGAGTATTAAATTACTTGCGGCCTGGTGTAATGGAGTATGAACTTGAAGCAGAATTTATTCACGAGTTCAAACGGCTGGGGTCAAAGGGTTTTGCGTATACACCCATTATTGCCTCCGGAGAAAATAATGTAATTCTTCACTATATCGAAAACAGTAAACAGTGCCATGCCGGAGATCTTGTGCTTCTGGATGTAGCTGCAGAGTATGCGAATTATAATTCTGACTTAACACGCACGATTCCGGTAAGTGGAAAGTTTACGAAGCGACAGAAAGAAGTATATAATGCAGTGCTACGCATTCAGCGTGAAGCAAATAAAATCTTACGACCCAATGTTGTGTATTTCGATTATCACAAAGAAATTGAAAAGCTGATGGAGTCTGAACTATTGAAGCTAAAGTTGATTGACAAGACGGACATTAAAAACCAGAATCCAGATAACCCGGCTTTGAAAAAATATTTTTATCATGGAACATCTCACATGCTGGGATTGGATGTGCACGATGTGGGTAACATGCATGATAAAGTTCAGGTTGGATCCGTATGGACGATTGAACCTGGTATTTACATTAAGGAAGAGAAGTTTGGAATTCGTCTCGAGAATAATGTTGTAATCGGAAAAAACAAAAACCATGATTTGATGAGCAATATTCCGATTGAAGCGGAAGAAATAGAGGAGATTATGAATGCAAAGAAAAAATAGGCAATAGGCATTAATCAGTAGGCAATTAGGATGAAAAAAATTAACGTAACACTCACAATCCTCTTTCTGACTTTTATAGCAGATGCCCACGAATTCTGGCTTCAGCCAAAGAAATTTAAGTACGCATTGGGTGAGGAGATTAAGCTCGACTTTATGGTGGGCGAAAGCTTTACAGGGGAGTTTTGGGATTTGAAAAGACACAAGGCCGAGAAAGTGGAGCTACATCGCGTTAGTGGAATTCGCGATTTTACCAAAGAGGTTAAGCCGACTGCAGGAAGTAATCTTGCTTTCAAAGCTGATCAGGAAGGCATCTATTTATTTTCGTTACAAAGCAATGCTGCCTACATTGAATTAGAAGGCGATAAATTTAATGACTATCTGAAAGAGGATGGTCTTGACTATATTCTGGATGAGCGGACTAAGTCGGGAAGTCAAGACAAAAAATCGACTGAGTATTACAGTCGCTACGCCAAGGTGTTGGTTCAGAGTGGCAACAAAACAGATGACACCTACAAAAAGAATCTTGGTTTGCGTTACGAAATCATTCCGGATCAAAATCCCAACACACTAAAGGCAGGTGACCATTTGCAATGCAGGGTTTTGTTTGAAGGAAAACCTGCGGCTCACGCTTTGGTGAAAGTCTGGAATAAGGTGAACAACACAACCTTCCTTCAAAATATTTATACCGAAAATGATGGTACGATGAGATTTCCAATCAGCGCCTCAGGTTCATGGATGGTGAGTAGCGTAAAGATGATTCATTCTGAAATTGCAGGTGCCGAGTATCACAGTTTGTGGGCGAGTTTGGTTTTTGGGATTTAATTATATGAGTGAAATAATTTCTTCTGATAAAGCACCAGAACCTGTAGGCCCATACCCTCACGCCCGAAAAGTGGGTAACCTGCTTTTTCTTTCCGGAGTAGGTCCACGAAAAAAGGGTTCAAAAGAAATTCCTGGTGTTACACTGGATGATAAAAGAAACATTATCGCTTATAATATTGAGGAGCAATGTCATTCTGTTTTTCAGAACGTGAAATATGTGTTGGAAGCTTCCGGTTCGCGATGGGAAAATCTGGTTGACGTTACAGTCTACCTCACCAACATGAAGGAAGATTTTCCGATGTTCAATAAAATCTACGCTACCTATTTTCCCGATAAGGCTACGCAACCGTGCAGAACTACTGTTGAGGTAAATGCATTGCCAACACCCATAGCAATTGAGCTAAAGTGTATAGCAACGATAGACTAGTAAGGATTAGTGGATTTACTTTTTTGAAGATTAATCTTCTGATATTCTGTGGATGTCTATCCGGTGATACAACGTAGTGCGAATTACATTGCGATCGTAATATTCTGTATCAGATTTGGGTTGCAGGATGTTTATATATCCACTTTCAATGGACCACCGCTTATTAAATTGGTATTCAAGAGAGCCACTCAGACGATTTTGATCAAACGTTCGTGGCACATCGCCCGTGTTAAGCATAATCTCATTATATAACTTGAGTGACAATATGCCCTTCTTCTTAAACTCTGCCAGCGTAGTACTTACCATAATCCTGAACCGATGTCGAAGGTTAAAATGGTAGCCATTGGTCAACTCAACAGCATTGTTATTGTGAATGAATCGCTCATCAAGCCGATAGCGGAATAGAAATTGCCATTTTCTTTTAGCATTAGACAATAAGTTAATTTCCTGCCAGGGCCGTAACTCCGGCACTGAGAGAGAAGTATTTGTGGGGAGCCTCGTAAGATTAAAATTGAACCCAAGAGCTACATCCAGCCATGGTTTAATACGATCATGTAAGTGGATATGTGTAAAGAACTGAGATTGTTGTGACGGATTCAGATATCTGCGATTGTCAATTTCCGAATGTAAAGTAAATTGTTCGCTTAGACGAGCCTGATTATAATAACGGACCCAGTAAAACCATTGATAGGCAACGTTTTGTTGACCATTTGAAAGAAATGGCAGGCTAGAAAAAACAAATAGTAAAATGAAACGTCTGAGTTTCACTAAACAGAGAAACTCTCACCGCAGCCACACGTGCGTGAAGCATTCGGGTTGATAAACTGAAAACCCTTGCCATTCAGGCCATCAGAAAAATCCAGAGTAGTGCCGAGCAAATACAATAAGCTCTTTTTGTCAACTAGGATTTTTACGCCCTTGTCTTCAAATACCTGATCCACAGGATTGATCTTATCATCAAATCCTAAATCATACATTAACCCTGAGCAACCGCCACCTTTTACGGAGACACGGATGTTGTGATTTTCAGATTTACCCTCTTCAATGCGAAGATTGATGATTCTTTCTTTGGCCTTATCGGTTACGCTGATCATGGTTTTCTAAGATATTGGATTCATTACAACACTAAACACGGTAATTGTGTTCCTGTCACGTGCATAATATAATTTTTCGAGCGCATCCAGGATATTGCTGGCCCGGAAGTAGGAAGTATGTAATTCGCGGTCGTTTTTAGTTACCCACTGAATTGTATACGAGTTTTCTTTCTCTTTATAATTCTGAACGTAATCCCACATTTTCTTCAGAGCATCTACTTTATCAGCTCCGGTTTCAGATCGAAAGAGAAACGACTGATTGTGGCGTGGGTTGATGGTGATTAAATCAAGCTTTGTTTTGCCATCGTGAACACTGTATTCAAAAATCAGGTCACTCGTGCGAAGGCCCAGATAATCTTTAATCTGTTGTTGCACCCGGGCAGCCTCAACGTGGGCATCGCTGTTAGTTTCTATATTGATTTTTGGCATTTCGCTTTAAAACTTTCGTAAACGCTGAAAAGTTTCCCAATTTTCTGACAAAATTAGCAAAATCGGCTTAATTGAAAGATATGAATAAACTGGAGCATATCGGAATTGCAGTAAAAAACCTTGATGAGGCCAACAGGATTTTTGCCAAACTGCTTGGTAAACCCCATTATAAAATTGAAGAAGTTGAATCAGAAGGTGTACGCACCTCTTTTTTTGAGGTAGGGGGAATTAAAATTGAATTGCTGGAAGCTACCCGACCGGATTCCGCCATTGCAAGGTTTATAGAGAAGCGGGGTGAAGGTCTCCATCATCTGGCGTTTGATGCTGATCCTGTTCTGGATAAAATGAATGAACTAAAGACTCAGGGTTTTACATTGTTGGCGGATAAACCCTTCCCGGGAGCTGATAACAAAGAGGTTTTGTTTCTACACCCCAAATCAACGAACCATGTGTTGGTTGAGCTATGCCAGGAAAAACGCTGATTCAGAATTTCATTTTAGGATGCGCATTCTTTCCGTATTGAATGTCATTATAATACTTCTGCTTTCTTTTTCCCTCTTTGGTTTCGTAATAAGGTTTGGGGGCTGCACAAGAAGCAACAATGATTAAGGCTACAATTATTACAACACTCCGTTTCATACCCAGTTGGTTTTGTATATGAATATATACCTAACTCTGGCCTGATTATACTGATGTGAATGCCAAATAGTACTTTTGCCGGACGAAATAACAATCCGACCGCCCAACGGTCATTACCAAGATGAGTGAAAAGCGAACAGAACTTTCAAAACTGGGAGAATTTGGTCTTATAGACCATATCAAAAGTAAGTTCATGGTATCCAATGCGAGTACAATAAAAGGCATTGGTGACGATGCAGCAATTATTGAAGCGGGCGAAGAGTCCTTGTTGGTTTCAACCGATATGCTTTTGGAGGGTGTACATTTCAACCTATCATACATGCCCTTGCAACATCTGGGCTATAAAGCTGTGGCTGTAAATGTATCAGACATTGCTGCCATGTATGGAAGACCAGAGCAGATTGTGATAAGTATCGCCATCAGCAATCGTTTTTCCTTGGAAGCAGTTGACGCCTTATTTGAAGGTATACATGCTGCATGTCAGAACTACAAGGTGGATCTTGTTGGTGGCGACACATCTTCTTCAGTTTCTGGCCTTGTGATTTCGATTACTGTACTAGGTCGTGCGCCTAAGCATGAAATTGTGCAACGCAGCGGAGCAAAGGTAAACGATATAATTTGTGTAACCGGAGATCTGGGAGCAGCCTATATGGGATTACAGGTGTTAGAGCGCGAGAAGGAAGTTTTCCTCTCCAACCCTGATATGCAACCCGACCTGGAAAAGTATGAATATCTCGTAGGACGGCAGTTAAGACCTGAAGCCCGCATGGACATTGTGCATGAGTTGCGTGAACGAAAGTGTATCCCAACTTCGATGATTGATATTTCCGATGGACTTGCTTCAGAGTTGTTTCATCTCGGCAAACAATCCGGAGTTGGTGTTAAAATTTTTGAAGACAAAGTGCCCATCGACCATGATACCTTCGAGACGGCTATCGAATTTAAATTAGATCCCATCACCTGCGCGCTGCATGGTGGCGAAGATTATGAACTACTTTTTACAATTGATCCTGCTGATTACGAAAAGATTAAAAACCATCCTGATATCCATTTTATCGGTCACATGCATAACGACCCAACGCAACATGTGCTGGTTACCAAACAGCAGACAGTTGTTCCGATAACGGCCCAGGGGTGGAATCATTTTAAAGACGAGTAATTACCAAGGCATCTGACCGCTTGAACGATCTGACATCTCAAATTTTGAAATGGATCGAATCATTTCTAATATAGAGTAATTAAATCTTAAGATTATGTTCGCTCAATCCATCCGTAGAATCACTTTTCTCTTCATTTCGCTAATTCTTGTATCATCTCTTTATGCACAAGAGCTACCCGTTGGCAAACCCGAAGAGTTAGGCTTTTCGCCTGAACGACTTCAACGCCTGACTACTGTTTTTCAAGCGTATGCTAATGATAAAAAGATGTCAGGAAGTGTAGTGTTGGTTGCGCGACATGGCAAGGTGGCCTATTTCAATGCATTTGGGAAGAGAGACATTGAAGCAAATGCCCCTATGCAAAATGATGCGATTTTCAGAATTGCCTCGCAGACCAAAGCATTGATAAGCGTAGGCATCATGATTTTACAAGAGGAGGGTAAGCTTCTGATAGCTGATCCGGTAGGTAAATATATTCCAGAGTTTAACGAGACAACGGTCGCAGAACCCAGAGCAGGGGGAGGCTATGATATTATAAAAGCC
>DAOOCD010000126.1:0-10167 GCA_035408225.1 Cyclobacteriaceae bacterium
TCGAATCCGGTTATAACTCAAATCCATCGAGAATAATCCATAGGGTTGAAACCGGTAATTGAACACACCAGTAATAGCCTGTCGTTGTCCATTAAAGTACTGACCCGCCAACGCGATAAATTCATACGTTACCTTTTTCTTCGGATCTGAAAGGTAATTGACCGATACATTTCCATAAGTATAATCCGTTCCCTTTGGAAGTTTCACAGCATTGTCTTCTTTGGGCGAATTGGTGGGATCAAAATCATTGAACAGATAGACATAAACGTTATTGTAGTTCATCTGAAAGGTTGCCTGGCTCTGAAAGGTGATTGCATACCCATACTTATAATCATGATCGGTATATCCATACACATCATCCCAGATAATAGCCATATCAAAGGTGGGTCCATGCGTATTAATGATTCTGGATTTCGGATATATGAAATACATGCCTGACGGTGACACGCGCTTATATCCGTTGCGTGGCACATACCCGATAGCTGGATTATATCCCTTGCCAATACCCTGCTGATACCAGTTTAAGATCAGTTTACGAGTGCTATATATTACACTATATCCGTACGCATACTCGTCCTTGGGGTTTTCCTCCGTAAACTGTTTATGAAAGAAGACATTCCCTGTCCAGCGGTTATTCAGGAAATTGTAATTGTAATCAACTCCAGCTACCCTATTATAATTGTAGCCACCCAACTTGAAATCTGTTGAATCTGTTTTAAACTGTTGTTGATTCACAAAGATGGCCCGCACATTTGAGTTGGTACCAATTCTACGCTGAACAGTGGCCACCGTATTGTTGAATGAAGGAACATTCGATTCTTCGATGGCTGCTGTTTGCATATTCAAAAAACCAACCCGCCAGTATTTATTCAGGTTGCCACTGAGCCGTGCGCCTGCATAAATTTTATTCTGCACATTAAGCCCGGTGTTTGGATCGCGCGAAACGCCAAGCCTTCGTGAAAAAAAAGGTCTTGAATAGATATGGCCAAAGGATGAAAACAAATCAGCATTCTCCAGAAAGAATTGCCTGCGTTCCGGAAAGAAAAGTTCGAAGCGATCGAGGTTGGTAACCTGCCGGTCCACTTCTACTTGCGAGAAGTCGGGGTTTACGGTAAGATCCAGATTCAGAGAAGGTGTTATCGCAATCTTGGCATCGCCCCCAAACTCCACACTCTCTTTGCGTGGCTGGTCATTTTGAAAATCCTCACTCACGCGGCCCGCAGCATACGGGATTATAGAAATATTAGGACCTGGTTTCGTCAGCGATTCTTCCCAGATCATTTCACCCGTATAGTTAAGGTTGCCAGGTTCGAAGAATCGTGGCGTGAATGGCCAAATAGCTCGTTCGTTTTCTTTACTGTCCTGCCGATATAGTTTCACATTCCACCGGTTACCACCTGCTTTGAAGCGCAACGTCTTGAAAGGAATTGCAAACTCGGCTGTCCAATAGCCATCGTGGATTTTGGTTTCTGAATACCATTTATTGTCCCACGACAAATCCAGGTCATCGCGCCTGAGGTACCCATTCGAAATCAGTCCCTCTCGCTGCACCCCGGCTGGGCTCAATCCAAAGAAAAAACCATTGGTAACATCCTGAAAGGGATCGATAATTACAGACACTCCATCTAGCCCGGGCCCGCGAAAATCCCTGCGCAGGGAAGAGATCACATACCCACCCTTTGTATTGTCGTAGGCGGTGGCACTGAAATAAACAAAATGGTCGTCATACGTAGCGCGAAATTCGGTTCGCAATTTCGATCTGGAAGTATCGCTTGGAAACTGCTGGATCAATTCGTTGATAACCTCGGCATCTGACCACGAACCTTCATCGGGTACGCCATCGATAACGATCGGACCTGTTGCACGCTTGATGTGAAAAGATGGCCGCGCTGACTGACTAAAAACACCGGTGGTTGTTAGTAAAACAATCAGAACTGAGTAATGAAATTTCATCAGCCGCTAAATACAACAAATACCGGAAGTTGAAAATGGGATTCTTATGGATGGCAAGAAACTTTATACGGCAATCGGAGCTTTAATGGATGTATGACTCTGATAATTAACAATCTCAAAATCTTCAAACTCATATTCGAACAGGCTGGCTGGCTTGCGTTTGATGAGTAACTGCGGCAACGGAAATGGCTGGCGTGTTAACTGAAGCTTAGCTTGTTCAAGATGATTGGTGTACAAATGAACATCGCCCCCGGTCCAGACAAATTCACCAGGCTTCAGGTCGCACTGGTGGGCAACCATTTCGGTAAGCAAGGCATAACTGGCGATATTGAATGGAACGCCCAGGAAATAATCGGCACTGCGCTGGTATAACTGGCAGGAAAGTTTTCCATCGGCTACATAAAATTGAAACAGTGCATGGCAGGGCGGCAAGGCCATCTTATCCACTTCGGCCGGGTTCCAGGCGCTGACAATATGCCTGCGGGAATCGGGCTTGCTTTTTATCTGATTGAGGACTTGCCTGATCTGATCTATTCTGCGGCCGTCAGGTGCCGGCCAACTGCGCCACTGACTTCCATAGACCGGGCCGAGGTCACCATTTTCATCGGCCCACTCATCCCAGATAGAAACCCCATGGTCTTTCAAGTATTTGATATTGGTATCGCCCCTTAGGAACCAAAGCAACTCATATATAATAGAGCGAAGGTGAAGCTTTTTCGTGGTTACGAGTGGAAACCCTTCGGCAAGGTCGAACCGGAGTTGCCGGCCAAAGACAGAAAGAGTGCCGGTGCCGGTGCGATCGGTTTTGCTGGTTCCCTGCTCCAGAATATTGTTTAGAAGATCGAGGTATTGACGCATAGAATATTTTGATGCAATTACGGGGTTCCGGAAAAGAAAAAAAAGGGAGAATTCATGACTAGCCCCGTTATATCAAAGAGTAGCAGCTACTATCAAAAAAACTCCTAACAAAGTTCATCTGCTTTAACGTGATACCGGGTCTCGTGTAAAAACGAGTGCAACATTATAGTTTTTGTTACTCGCCCGGTATGACAATCGAAAGTGTTACGATGCGAGTTCTGTTTGTACTGATACCAGCTCTTCATGGACTGATGCCAGCTCTCGGTGTACTGGTACGAGTTCTGGCTGTACTGATGCCAGCTCTTGGTGTACTGGTGCGAGTTCTGAGTGTACTGGTG
Organism: Cyclobacteriaceae bacterium; assembly: GCA_035408225.1. Lineage (GTDB taxonomy): Bacteria > Bacteroidota > Bacteroidia > Cytophagales > Cyclobacteriaceae > ELB16-189. The sequence continues at coordinate 3,150 of DAOOCD010000126.1, forward strand.
CGAGTTCTGGTTGGTAAACAAAAAAAGCCTTCCGCCCGAAAGCAGAAGGCTCCTCACCAACCCTTCACTCAATTATATATCCCCTTTAACTTCTATAGTTTTTGACCGACCATTGATTGTTACGGTAACTGTTTTGTCGCATTCGCCCGATCCATAATCAATAGTAATCTCTTTACCACCTTCAACCGTTAATACTTTAGTTCCTTCCACGGCCATAAATACTTTGTTGTTGATTGCGCACTCGCGCTTATAAACCAGGGCAGTTGTTATTTCCATTTGATACGTTTTTCCATTGCGGTTAATTCCGGCCGCTGTACCATCTACAATCCACTCATCTTGTAACGGATTGGCGCCACGAATCCACTCACGGGTACGAAATACTTCGCGGGTAGCAAACGAACCATCAGGCCAGGTAGCTTTACCACCAACCACTTCAATTTGAAATTTAGGATGATCCTCGACACTGCCAGTAACATTAGTCACTGTGCGGGTTCCTTCGATTTTTATTCCATTAATAAAATACTCCTGAAACGTTGTGATAATCTTGGAATTAGCTAAGAAACGTTTTCCAATAAATTCAACTTTAATAATTCCCTTCCTTACATTGTCTTTCAAATCGGTGCAACCAGTACCAAAATCAATGGTGATATAACCATGAGGAGTGGTTGTGCTATTATCAGCAGCAAATTCAAACGTTACAGTTGCACAGTTGAATCGATGATCACCAGCGGGCTTTACTCCGCCCCGACCAGAAGAAGATTCCCGCGCACCGCTTGCCGTTGAACCATCTGCAGAAACTGCCAACGTAGCCATGTCATCAGCATCTTCAAAATAACTATCGGAAGTCGCTTCATTCTCTACGTTTTGCGAATCATTTGCGTTAAAGTCAAATTTGTCTTCATTACAGGAAGCCAGAAATACGAGAATGACTACAGCCAGGACTGAAAGACTCTTTAAGAATGCATTTTTTGTTGTTTTCATGGAGTTTTTAAGTTTAAAACAGCTCTTAGAGTGGTAATCATACACAAGGTTTAATCAGCTTTAAAATATTTTAATCCCGGAATTGTCATTAGATATTAAATGAGCTTAGGTAAATGACGAATCCTGACAGGCCTAAATTCCTGACCGGTCCAAATCCTATAGATTTTTTGATACGGTCTCTACTCAATTGGTAACTTTACCCGCATGAGGATTTCGTTTCTATTATTATTTATTGTCGTCTTTGGCGCGCAAGGTCAGCCATCCCTAAAGATTGCCAAACTGAAATACAATGGCGGGGGTGATTGGTATGCCAATAAAACTGCATTACCAAATCTCATTACTTTCTGTAATAAGGAATTAGGGATGAACCTGAATGCCGAAGAAGAAATTGCTGAAGCCGGAAGCCCGGACCTGTATGACTATCCTTATATATATATGACCGGACACGGCAATGTGGTGTTCTCACAGGAAGAAGCGCTTAATCTCAGGAACTATCTGATTGGAGGTGGCTTCTGGCATATAGATGACAATTACGGACTTGATAAATTTATTCGCCTTGAATTAAAGAAAGTATTCCCGGAACTCGAGTTGATAGAAGTGCCCTATACGCATCCCATCTATCATCAAAAATTTAACTTCCCCAACGGCCTTCCGAAAATCCATGAACACGATGGTAAACCAGCACAGGGCTTTGGGCTTTTTTATGAGGGTAGATTGGTCGTGTTCTACTCTTACGAATGTGATTTGGGCAACGGCTGGGAAGACAAACGCATCCACAACGACCCCGAAGAAAAGCGCCAGCAAGCCCTGAGAATGGGGGCTAATATCCTCTCCTACTGCTTTACAAGTAATTAATTTACAATCTCTTACGATTTATTTTAGGTATTATGCTGCTTGTTATAACTAAATTATTAGTTTTACAACGTAATTGATAGTTATGAAAGAGTTAACCAAAGCCGAAGATCAGATTATGCAAGTTTTATGGAACCTCGAAAAAGGTTTTGTGAAAGATATTATCGATCAGTTGCCCGAGCCCAAGCCTGCCTACAATACTGTATCCACAATTGTTAGAATCCTGGAGAAGAAAGGATTTGTGGGTTACAAAGCGTTTGGAAAAACGCATGAGTACTTTCCGTTGATTGGAAAAGAAAAGTACACGCGCTTTTATCTTAACAATCTGGTAAAGGGATACTTCAACGGATCGTTTCAAAACCTGGTCTCCTTCTTTGCTAAAGAAAACAGCATGGAGGTTCAAGACATTGATCAACTGATGAAAGAACTCGAACATCTTAAAAATAAAAAGCCATGAATACATTTGTAAACTACCTGATCGAAGTTAACCTCGGGCTGGTTTTCTTCTATGTGATTTACTGGGTGTTGTTGCGCAACGAGAATCAATTCGGATTTAAGCGCGCGTATTTGCTTGGGAGTTTACTGGCTTCCCTCGTGTTTCCCTTTATCAGCATTCAATCGGGTGCGTTGGATATCATTCCAGCGCTTAGCAATGCGGTACCGGCTACCTGGTTACCTGAAATAATAATTTATGGCGATGGTAATGCACTGGTGGAGAAAGCTGCTACCTCGTCAAGCTTTTGGAGTTGGCTATCCTACACGTACCTCACGATGGTTGCTATCATTTTTGTGATTTTTCTTTTCAGGATTGCAGAGCTAGTCCGGCTATATATACACGCCAGGCGCTATGTGTGGAAAAACTACATAGTTGCCGAATCTGAAAAAATACAAGGTGTGTTTTCCTTTTTTCATTTCATCTTTCTGAGCCCGGCAGATCCGTTAGATGCGGAGGAGCGAGAGGAAATTCTCCGCCACGAAGAAGTTCACATCCAGAAACTTCATTCCCTTGATATTGTATTAATCAATCTAATAGGCATCGCATGTTGGTTTAACCCGATTATCCGAAGCTATAAAAAATCACTGGTTCAGATTCATGAGTTTGAAGCCGATGCGCGCTCGGTGGAAGGTCGGGATGTGAACCTGTATTGCGGCTTGCTGGCGAAAGTCGCGTTACAATCTCACGGGTATGTACTTGCCAATCATTTTACCAATTCCTTCACCTTAAAACGAATTACTATGATGAAAACTGTTCGAAAAAAAATAAGTCAATGGAAAGTTGTTACTATATCGGTCACTGCTTTGCTCATCTTTTTTGTGGTGGCTTGCCAGGACCAGGTGATGCAGGACATACAGACGATTACAGATAATTCAAGTACTGCCATAATTTTACCTCCACAGGTAGAGACTGAATTGACTAAGCTAAAGCAAACCAACCCAAAAGCAGAATTTATTGTGATGGAGATGAATGACGAAGGGAAAAGGAAACTGGAAGAGATCGAAAAAGATGAAGCATTTAAAAAAATGCTGGTTTCCATACATGTTATTAAAACAGAAGAGCAATCTTTTGTCATTCTGGAAAAGGGTGAGCAAACAAATAGAATTGCCGATATGACTATGGCCGAGGGAGAAGTTTTCACAATTGTTGAAGAATCTGCCGAACCCAAAAATGGTATGGAAGAACTCTGGGGTCATTTTGCCAAGACAATAAAATACCCTGTTGAGGCTCGCCAAAAAGGGATTGAAGGCCGGGTATTTGTTCAATTTATTGTGAACACCGATGGCTCCATTTCAGACGTGGAGGTAATCAAAGGAATTGGTGGTGGTTGTGACGAGGAGGCAGCCAAGGTAGTAGCTCTTGCGCCTCCCTGGAATCCAGGAAAGCAAAAAGGACAAGTTGTTCGTCAACGAATGGTAATCCCGGTGATTTTCAAACTCTCAAACAGTGATACGAAGATAGAAGGAGGACAAGCGTCCGGTTCATCATTGAACGAACTTGTCGTGGTAGGTCATAAAAACAACTAATCAAACAATAGAGAGAAGAGGCCGTCTCCTATGTTTGATTTCGCAAATGTAGGAGATAGCCTCTTCTTATTTCTTAAATAGCACCTAATACCTCTTCCAGCTTCTTATCCAGGGCAGCGCCACGCAGGTTCTTGGCAATAATCTTTCCTTGTGGATCGATCAATATTGAAAAAGGAATTGCGCTAATGTTATAATCTTTAGAAGCCTGCGAATCAAAGTATTTCAGATCAGAAACGTGTGTCCAGGTGAGACCATCTTCAGCAATCGCCTGCAACCAGTCTTCTTTGGTTCTGTCGAGTGAAACACCAAACACCTCAAAGCCTTTGCTCTTAAATTTATTGTAAGCCCGCACTACATTAGGGTTCTCCCTGCGGCAAGGCCCACACCATTTTGCCCAGAAGTCAATCAACACGTACTTGCCTCGTAACGAAGATAACTTAACAATCTGGCCATCCGGGTTAGGCAATTCTATTTCGGGAGTAATTTGGCCTATTGCTGTAATCTTCATCTTATCTACCATCTCAGTAAAATCCTTCGTATATCGGGAATCAGGCCATTCGGTTTTGAATTTTTCGGCACTGGAAATATACAGGTCAAAATATTTATCCTTGTCGAGCAAATTATTTTGCTGCAATAAATTAAGGAGGCCCAACGAAGCTGGTTGATCCTTTAGCATAGCTGCCACCTGGTCGTACCCCCTATTTAGAATATCCATATAGGCCAGCTGCAACTCTCCAATGCGTTGCATATCCTGATTGGCAGAGGCTACAGAAAATTGTTCCTGTACCTGCATGATCTCCGGAGACTCTTGTACCCGGGTCATTACTTGCTGCACCTGCTTAATCAAATCGTGATCCGGGGATCCTTTTATTTCCGAAAAGCCAACCGGATCGTTCCCATCCACATTGATCTCTAAATCGCTTTTATTTAGAATGAACGATATTCGTTGCCGATCATAAAAATTGAGTTGGTAATAACCAGGTTCTGTAATTCGTAGTTTTTTCTCGTAGGTATAATTGGCTGTTAATTTGATTGTATCCTTAACTCCCGTACCATCCTGCTTCAATTCCTGGATTGTTATTTGACCTGACAATGGAAAACCCACCTTTCCGCGCACGGAAACATCCCACCCTGGTTTCTCCTCTTTACAACCAAAAGCAAATACTGAAATCATCAAAACCAACACCCAGATTAACTCTCCTCTTTTCATAGCACTTCTATTTATTTAACTCAATTTTTTTATTAATAACTCAGTGGCCAATTTCGGATCAGCCTTGCCATTCGTACGTTTCATAACCTCACCCATGAACATAGTAATAATAGCCGTTTTTCCTTTTTTATACTCTTCTACCTTTAACGGAAACTCTTTAATGATTTGTTCAACGACCGGCAAAATTGAATCCGTACTACTATCCTGAATCAGGTTTAACTGTTGCGCCAACACACCCGGTGGTGTTAGCGGGTTCTTTAACAATTCTGGAAATAATTTCTGTGAGGCTACTGCAAAATTTAGCTTGCCCTCGTCAATCAATATGATTACTGATGCCACCACGCTCGCCTTGATTGGAAGTTGATTCGCTTCCAGGTTAGAATCATTCAAATAGGATTTAACGGGACCCATCATCCAGTTTGAAGCCGCTTTATAATTATGAGTATGTAAACAAATCTCTTCAAAATACATCGCCATCTCTTTGGAATCTGTTAATACCTGGGCATCGTAAGCGGGAAGCTTATAAATAGAAATAAATTTCTGTTTCAATTCCCACGGCAACGCAGGCATAGATTGTTTTAACTCATTCAACCATGCATCCGAAACTTCCAACGGACTCAAATCCGGATCTGGAAAATAGCGATAATCATTTAATTCCTCTTTGGTGCGCATTCCATACGAATTGCCAGTGCCCGGATCGTAGGTACGCGTTTCAGATACAACAGTTTCCCCTCGTTCAAGGAGTGCAAACTGGCGCTCTGCTTCATGATCAATAGCCCGCTGCACATTGCGGATTGAGTTCATGTTTTTAATCTCCACTTTCTTGCCGTACTCTTTCGCGCCTTTCAGCATCAGTGAAACATTCGCATCACACCTTAAGGAACCTTCTTCCATATTGCCATCACAGATCTCGAGGTAACGCACCAGCTTTCTGATTTCTGTAAGCAAGGCATAGGCTTCTTCTGAACTTCTCAGTGCAGGCTCTGTTACGATCTCAATAAGCGGTACTCCGGCCCTATTAAAATCTACCAGTGTATCGGTTTCAGTATCCAGGTGAATAGACTTGCCAGCATCTTCTTCGATGTGAATGCGATTTAATGGAATATTTTGTTCGCCAGCTTTGGTGGTAATGGTGAGGTATCCTCCCTTACAAATGGGAGTCCGGTCCTGTGTAAGTTGATAGCCTTTAGGAAGGTCGGGATAGAAATAATTCTTGCGATCAAAAATCTGCCACCGCGAAATTTCTGAATGACAGGCCAGACCCATCTTTATAGCGTATTCGGCAGCCTTCTTATTGAGTTTTGGTAATGTGCCCGGATGGGCCAATGTAACTACCCCAACGTTGGTATTGGGCGGACTTCCATAAGCTGTTGAATCAGCGTTATAGATTTTACTTTTAGTCAACAGCTGCGCATGCACCTCGAGGCCGATAACTACCGTATATTTTTCGAGTATGGATTTGTCCATTTTAAACCTACAGGCTCAGACTTACAATTAATTAATCAACAGCTTAGCTTTTTCCAACACCTTATCGAGCCCAGTGAGATTTTTACCACCAGCCGTTGCAAAGAAAGGTTGACCTCCGCCACCCCCATCAATTTCTTTGGCGAGTTCTTTTACCAGATTACCGGCATGGAATTTTTTAGTTGTTTCCAATTTCTCACCAATCATGACAGCCACCTGGGGTTTGCCATCTACATCGGCAGCAAGTATCATCAAAAGATCATCAAACTGATTGCGCAGTGCATACGCAATATTCTTTAGCACATCGGCATTGGGCACATTCACCTTTTCTGAAATCAGTGTATGCCCGTTTGACTTAATTGCCTTTCGGACTAATTCATCTTTCAATACGTTTGCTTGTTGCTGATAGAGAACTTCAAGTTTCTTTTCCAGCATATGCTTCTCTTCCATCAACGATTTGGCCGAGGCAAGAATATCTTTTGGATTCTT
>DAOOCD010000127.1:0-10148 GCA_035408225.1 Cyclobacteriaceae bacterium
AACTACGTTGAAAGGACCTCACAATCTGATCAACACGATGGCTGCGGTTTCGGCTGTGTACCTCGCTGGTGGAAAAATTGAATGGATCAAAGCCGGACTAAGGACATTCAAAAATGCCCCCCACAGGTTGGAATCAGTTGGGTTAATTAATGGAGTAGAATTCGTTAATGACTCCAAAGCAACTAATGTGGATTCTGTGGTATATGCACTAGGCAGTTACTCGCAACCACTTATTTGGATTGCTGGTGGAATCGATAAAGGAAATGATTATAACATTATTAAAGCAGATGTAGCGAAGAAGGTAAAAACATTGATATGCTTAGGGAAGGACAATGATAAGCTAAAAAAGTTTTTTGGTGGAATTGTTAGCGAGATAAAGGAGACTCAAACCGTGAAGGAACTTGTAAGAATGGCATTGCAGTCTGCCCAAAAGGGCGATGTGGTATTGTTGTCTCCGGCCTGCGCAAGCTTTGATCTATTTAAAAATTATGAAGATCGCGGCAATCAGTTTCGCGAAGCAGTGCTGGAACTTAAGAGAGAAACAGAAAAATCATTGGTATGATTGTAAAATTTAAAACATGGGCTGATAAAAACCTGCAAGGCGACCGGGTGATCTGGGCTGTGGTTTTTGCTCTTTCCCTGATTAGTATTTTGGTTGTGTATAGCTCTATTGGTACGCTGGCCTACAAGCGCTCAGCAAGTCCCGAATCCATTTTAATCAAGCACACCTGTATGGTGTTTTTAGGATTGGCTGCCATGTGGTTTGCCCATAAGATTGATTACCGATATTATTCTAAAATCTCGCGTCTGGCCCTTTGGGTAAGTGTTCCGTTGTTGATTTATACATTTACAAACGGTACTACCATTAATGATGCTGCGCGTTGGATTACGTTGCCAATTATTAATACCTCTTTTCAGCCTTCTGATTTTGCCAGCCTGGCGTTAATCATCAACCTGGCGAGCATGCTTTCCAAAAAGCAGCAGAATATTGATGATATAAAAGAATCGCTTATCCCCATGTTGATCTGGTGCGGAGTGATTTGTGGATTAATCGCCCTTACCAATTTATCAACAGCAATGTTGTTGTTTGCAACCTGTATGCTCGTCATGTTTATTGGTCGGGTGCCAGTGAAGTATCTTGCCATGTTGGTACTGGTTGGGCTCTTAGCAGGTGCTGTAGCATTAAAGTTTGGTGTACGCGGTGAGACAGCCAAAAACAGAATCATGAGTTTTGTGAATGGAACTGAACTTCCGTTTCAGGCAAAGCATGGCATGATTGCAGTTGCGACCGGTGGAATTTTTGGTAAAGGTCCTGGTAACAGTGAACAACGAAATATTTTGCCACATCCTTATTCTGATTTTGTATATGCTATAGTAATTGAAGAGTATGGTTTGATTGGAGGAGTTGTTGTGTTGGTTTTATATCTCGTCCTCTTGCATCGGGGAATGAAAGCCGCTTATAATAGTGAACGAGCTTTTGGAGGACTGCTTTCGGCAGGACTAAGTTTTGATCTGGTGTGTCAGGCCATGGTAAACATGGGTGTGGTTGTAGGTTTAGGTCCGATCACAGGACAGCCTTTGCCCCTGATAAGTATGGGGGGTACGGCTATGGTTTTTACTGGATTGTCAGTTGGAATTATTTTGAGCGTGAGCCGTGGGGAACAGGAGGAGAATTGGGGACAGAAGGGAAATGTTGAAGAGGTTAAAGTGAAGGAAAAAAATATAGACGCGAAAGCAGCATAATAAGACTTGAGTACAAAGCAACCATATCGACTGATCATAACTGGGGGTGGCACCGGGGGACATATTTTCCCTGCTCTGGCAATTGCTAACGAATTTAAAAATCGTCATGCAGATGCAGAGATTCTTTTTGTTGGCGCAAAAGGAAGAATGGAGATGACGCGTGTGCCCGAAGCAGGTTATAAAATAATTGGACTTTGGATCAGTGGATTGCAGCGTAAACTTACTTTATCCAATCTGGCATTTCCGTTCAAGTTGATTTCAAGTTATTTCAAAGCGAAAGGAATCGTAAAGAGATTCAAACCACATGCAGTTATAGGAACCGGTGGATATGCGAGTGGTCCTATTTTGTTAGCAGCTACAAGAACCAAGGTCCCTTCATTGATTCAGGAGCAGAATTCTTATGCGGGACTTACCAATAAGCAACTCGGTGAGAAAGTTCAGAAAATATGTGTGGCTTACCCCTCTATGGAAAATTACTTTCCTAAGAACAAAATAATTTTCACGGGTAATCCGGTGCGAATGGATATTAGAGATCTGGACTTAAAAAAGGACAAAGCATTGAATCATTTTGCTTTCTCTTCCAATGAAAGAACACTGTTGATTTTAGGAGGCAGCCTGGGGGCCCGCACAATAAATGAAAGTGTCATGGAGGGTATTGACAGCCTGATTGACTCAAAGATTCAGGTAATCTGGCAAACAGGAAAGGCTTATTATGAAAGCGTGAAGGCACAAGTTCAGAATAAGGATTTACGAAAAATTCGTATTTATGATTTCCTGAAGCAAATGGATTTGGCCTATGCCGCCTCGGATGTTGTGATTTCTCGTGCTGGTGCTCTGGCAATTTCTGAATTATGTCTTGCAAAAAGACCATGCATATTGGTGCCATCTCCTAATGTTGCAGAAGATCATCAGACGAAAAATGCCATGACACTGGTAAATGAAGGTGCAGCCAAAATGATTAAGGATAACGAAGCAAAAAAATCATTGGTAAGTGAGTCGCTAAAACTGATTTACGATCAACAGTTGTGCGATTCACTGAAGGAGAATATTAGCCGCCTGGGTAAGCCCAGCGCGACCGAGGAAATTGTAAATGAAATTGAAAAACTGATTGAACAATAGTATGAAACTGGATCAGTACGATAGCATTTATTTTCTGGGCATTGGTGGGATTGGTATGAGTGCGTTGGCTCGCTGGTTCAAGCATAAAGGCTTACGGGTAGCTGGTTATGATCGCACTCCAACACCACTTACTCATGAACTCCTTGAAGAGGGCATGGAGATTCACTTTGATGATAAGATTGAATTTATTCCTGGCTACATAAGTAAGGAGAAGACATTGGTTGTGTTCACACCGGCAATCCCTAAGAATCATCTTGAGCACAATTATCTGAAAGATCAGGGCTTTACAATTCTTAAGAGATCAGAAGTATTAGGTCTGTTAACAAAAAATTATAAGACCATTGCTGTTGCAGGAACGCACGGTAAAACAACTACATCCTCACTGATTGCTCATATTCTCAAGTCGGCAGGAAAGAACATGGTAGCATTCCTGGGAGGCATAACTTCGAATTATGAATCGAACCTCGTAATGAATGGAGAAGTCAATCAAGACACGTTAGTGGTAGCCGAGGCAGATGAGTTTGACCGCTCTTTCCTTAGATTATTCCCGCACACCGCGGTAGTTACTTCTGCGGATGCTGATCATCTTGATATCTATGGAGATCACCTGCAGATGTTAAGCGCCTATAAAGAATTTATCAGTCAGATCAATAGGAAAGGTAACCTTATCATTCATGAGTCAATTGCGTTGTTGGCTAATGAAGCCACACATATCAATAAAGAAACATATGGCATGAGCCGGGGACAATTTTTTGCCGGCAATATAGTCCCGACAAGTCGGGACGGATTTTTTGAGTTCGATCTTCTTGGATTAGATAAGAAGATTGAGAAGATACAGCTCGGTGTCCCCGGTTTTCATAATATGGAAAATGCCATTGCTGCTACCTTGGTAGCCCTGAAGTTTGGCATTGACGAAAAAACAATCCGCGAGGCACTCGCCTCCTTCCGTGGAGTGAAGAGAAGGTTTGAGTTCATTATTCGCAAGAAGGATTTGGTTTATATAGACGACTATGCTCATCATCCGGCTGAGATTGAAGCTTTCTTAAGATCCCTTAAGGAGATGTATAAGGGAAAGAAAATCACGGTCATTTTTCAGCCCCATCTGTTTACGCGTACGCGTGATTTTGCAGAAGGGTTTTCAAAAAGTCTTAGCCTCGCAGATGAGTTATTGCTTATGGATATTTATCCGGCACGCGAAGAGCCAATTCCAGGAGTTACCTCGGATATGCTTTTTAAAGACATCACCAGCCCGGTAAAAATCAGGTGTTCGAAAACTGATCTAATGCAAAAGTTAGAGGATCTGGATATAGAAGTTTTGGCCACCGTAGGCGCAGGAGATATTGACACATTTGTAAAGCCTATTAAGGAATTGCTAAGTCGTAAATGATATGAAGTTTAATTTGAACATTCGAAAGGAAATTAAAGTGGCCGTGTCGCTGCTGGCTATTTCATTTTTGATTGCTTTCAGCGAACGTAAGCAGGATGGGTTGATCTGTAAAGATATTGAGATTGAACTGGACAATGTAAATGAAAATCATTTTCTGGATGAAGCCGATATCATGAAGTTGGTAGAGGGAAGTGGTCAAGCTATTAAGGGAACCAGTCTTGATCATATTAATCTGAAAGCAATTGAAACCAAATTGAAGTATGACAAGCATATTTTGGATGCTGAGTTATTCGGAGACCTGAAGGGGAACCTCATTGTGAATGTTGAATTGCGAAGGCCCATCGCCCGCATTGTTCAGGAAGATGCACCTGATGCGTATATCGCGGAAGATGGAGTGATCATGCAGGTGTCAGAAAAGTATACTTCCAGGGTTGTATTAGTCAGTGGTTCTTATGTGAAGACTTTGTTAGAGAGTCAGGACCTTAACAAATCGGAAGAAGGTAAACAGCTTTTGGAAATGATCGAATTTATCAATGATGATAAATTCTGGAAAGCGCAGATTGCTCAATTAGACATAAACAGCAGTGGTAAGATTACAATCTATCCTCAGATGACCGGACAACGGGTTCAATTTGGAAAACCCGATAACTTTGAATTGAAGTTTAAAAAACTGATGATTTTTTATAAAGAGATTCTCCCGCAACGTGGCTGGACGCGCTATGAGCGGGTGAACCTTGAGTATAATGGACAAATCGTAGCTGAATGAAATTACATAGCCTATATAAAACCACTTAATAACATCAAACAACCACTAATAATCTAAGAGTCATGGAAAACGAAAAAATAGTAGTAGGTCTTGATATCGGAACAACCAAGATCTGCGCAATCGTAGGCCGCAAAAACGAGTTTGGCAAACTGGAAGTGCTCGGCATGGGTAAAGCTGAATCGGAAGGCGTAATAAAGGGTATTGTAACTAACATCGACAAGACCGTTTTCGCTATTGAGAAAGCAGTTAAAGAAGCGAGCGATATGTCGGGCATCGACATCGGAGTAGTTAATGTGGGGATTGCAGGTCAGCACATTCGCAGCTCTATTCACCATGGCGGCATTACCCGCAGCTCTAAAGATGATGAAGTGAGCATTGAAGATGTAAACCGACTTACGGAAGACATGTATCGCATCGTAATTCCACCGGGCAGCGAAATCATTCACGTTATGCCCCAGGATTATATCGTAGATTATGAAGAGGGTATCAAAGACCCCGTGGGAATGAGTGGTGTGAAATTGGAAGCAGACTTCCATATTATCACGGCACAAACCAGCGCGATCAATAATATCAATAAGTGTGTGCGCAGAGCAGGTCTCGAAATACAAGATCTTATTCTTGAACCCCTTGCTTCCAGCCTTGCCGTGTTAAGTGAGGAAGAGAAAGAAGCTGGTGTTTGCCTTATCGATATTGGCGGTGGCACTACGGACATTGCTGTTTTTCATGATAGCATAATTCGCCACACAGCTGTCATTCCTTTTGGAGGAAATATTCTTACAAGCGATATCCAACATGGACTAATGGTAATGGCCAAGCAGGCTGAACAGTTAAAGACTCGCTTTGGGAAGGCGATTGCAGAAGAGGCCAGTCCCAATGAGATTGTTTCCATTCCAGGGATCAGAAACAGAACCGCTAAAGAAATCTCAGTGAAGAATCTTTCCAGCATCATTCAGGCTCGCATGGAAGAGATTATTGAAATGGCGCACACCGAAATCATTAATTCTGGTTTTGAAAACAGATTGGCTGGTGGCATAGTAATTACCGGAGGCGGCTCTCAGCTTAGTTGCCTGAAACAATTAGTTGAATACATGACTGGTATGGACACCCGAATTGGATATCCCAACGAGCATTTGGGCAAGAGCAAACTCGAAGCCGTGAAAAGCCCAATGTATGCTACTTCAGTGGGTCTCGTACTCTCAGGTTTCCGGTCATTGGACGAACGTGAAGAGCGTTATAAAGAAGCAAAAGGGTTGCAGAAGGTTGTGAAGGTGAAAAAGGAAAAGGTAAATCCTGCTTCTGATTTCTTCTCCAGCATTCTTAATAAGACCAAGGGTCTTTTGATTGATGACCTCGATGGAAAAAATGAATATTGAATCAACCACTAAATCATAATTGTCATGTTTGAACCAATAACAGGATACAAATTTGACCTCCCGAAACATCACAAATCAATTATTAAAGTAATTGGTGTAGGTGGCGGAGGTAGCAACGCAGTGAACCACATGTTCCGGCAAGGCATCAAGGATGTCGAGTTTGTGGTGGCCAACACGGATCTGCAGGCATTAAACAGCAGTCCGGTACCGTATAAACTTCAATTAGGTGTTAACCTCACCGAAGGACTAGGTTGTGGAGCCAATCCTGAAGTAGGTCGTGCCGCAGCCATAGAAAGTAAGGAGCAAATCCGCGAGATGCTGATGGGCACGAAGATGGTATTTGTTACTGCAGGTATGGGTGGCGGAACAGGTACCGGTGCAGCCCCGGTAATTGCTAAGATTGCTAAGGACATGGACATCCTTACGGTAGGTATCGTTACCGTTCCTTTCGCTTTTGAAGGAAAGAAAAAGATAGCTCAGGCCGAATTAGGTATCGATGCATTTCGCTCTAGCTGCGACACCGTGCTTATAATTCTTAATGATAAGCTTCGTGAAATCTATGGAAACCTTGCAATTGGTCAGGCTTTTGGTGAAGCAGATAATGTGTTAACAACTGCAGCCAAGGGAATTGCTGAGATCATTACTCTTGCGGGTTATGTAAACGTAGACTTTCAGGATGTGCGTACCGTAATGTTGAATGCAGGTGCTGCGGTCATGGGATCTGCTGAGACCCGCGGGGACAATCGCGCCATCAAAGCTGCACAACAAGCACTGGCATCTCCGCTTCTTGACAACAAGGATATCATGGGAGCCAAGAAAATTCTTTTGTCCATTATCTCTGGTGATGAAGCTGAACTTCAAATGGATGAGTTGACTACCATCACGGAGTATATTCAACAACAGGCAGGTGACGAAGCCGAAGTGATATTTGGTCATGGTGTTGATTCGGGTCTGGGTGATCGCATCCGGGTAACCGTAATTGCTACTGGTTTTTTTGCCGAAAACAGATTGAAAAAGAAACCCGAAGAGAAAAAAGTCCATGAATTGGATCGTTCTCAAATTCCTTTATTCGGGGCGGTTGATAATTCAGTAAATCAGCAAAATCTTGATATTCAACTTAAGGTGAGATCGGATAACGACAATCCGAATTTTAACAGCGAGGAGAAACCTGCAAGGCATGAAAACGAGCGACCCGAAACCCCTTTAAATCCACCTTCAAAAGAAGAAGCTCCTTCGCAGGAGAGATCCTATACGTTTGAATGGAGTAATGAACTAACATCTTCTAATGAGGAGGATCAGGGTGAAGATAGTTTGTTTAGTGAAGAGGAAGAAGAGGATTTCAAATTAGGGAAGGGAGTTTCTGAGGATCAGATTGTCAACGAAGAAGGTCTGATGGAAATCCGCAGAACGAAGGAACGACTAGAGGAACAGGCTCGTCAGCGAAGAGAGAAATTGAAAGCAAGCAAGAAGCAGGAAATGACAAAGGAAGAGTTCAACGAAAAATGGACACTTCCTGCCTATCTGAGAAGAGGGGTTAAAATGGATAACGTACCTCATTCGTCTGAGCCATTTATTTCACGCTATAACCTAAATGATGATAATAATCTTTTAGGCAACAATAAATTTCTGCATGACAATGTGGACTAGTCCTCATCCCAAGGAGGCTGACCAAAAAGTCAATCTGTCATCGCGGCCTTTGAGCCGCGATCTAGCGAAGTGCGCACAATTCGGGATTCCGGGTCAAGCCCGGAATGACACCTCGATTGATATTTTGACTTTTTGGTTAGCCTCTAAGGGTAAAGTTATGGCATATCCGGCACGACTGGTTTTTACTCCATTCGTAGTGGTTGTTGGTGGTAAATATTTTTTGCCGGTGCCGGAGTGCCTTATTTTTTAAACTGAGTTAACCCATTTTTTAAGCTAAACTGCCCCGACTTGTCGGGGCAGTTTAATTTCTAACTAGCTGATAATCATTGATCACTTAGTTCATTGGCATAACTACCAAGTTGCGATTTCCCATTCTGGCCCACCAATTGTTTTTACCCTTGTAAACAATGTGTGTTATGAAAACGAACTTACTACTTCTGATTATTGGATTGGTTCTTTCCTCCTGTGATATTCTGGTGGTAGAACCATTGTATGATGAGCGCGACCAGGTTACAGGTTCTTACCGGATTGAAGAATATAGCCAAACATACAATGAATCGATTCGATTCAACATTTACATTCGCAAATCGGGATATGGATACAATTCGCGGGATGTGATTATTGAAAATTTCTACAATGCGGGTGTAGATGTTCGTGCAGAAATTTCTTCTGGTAAGATCTTCATTCCACGACAGGTAGTGAATGGGTATGAAATTGAAGGAGTTGGTTCATTGTATTTGAATGAGATACAATTCAACTATAAGGTGCGTGATACTTACACAAATAGAATTCCAGACTTTTGCGAGGCAACAGCCTGGGTTAATTAATAATGAGTAGATAAAAAAAGCCCCACCCTGGCTATGCTGGGTGGGGCTTTCGTTTGTAATAAATATCTTAAGCTACCTGCGCTTGCAGTTTCTGTGAAAGTACTGATTTAGGTACAGCACCTACTTGCTTATCTACTACCTGACCATTTTTGAAAACGAGAAGGGTAGGGATGGAGCGAACGCCAAATCGTGCAGTTACCTGCGGATTTTCGTCCACATTTAGCTTGGCAACTACGGCCTTGCCTTCATAATCACCCGCCAGTTCTTCTACAAGTGGTCCAATCATTTTGCAAGGTCCGCACCATTCAGCCCAGAAATCTACCAGTACAGGCTTGTCGGAATTGATAGCTTGATCGAAATTAGAGTCGTTGAGTTCCAATGTTTTACCCATGATATACGTATTAAGTGTTTGTTTTCGTTAATCTACTGTCTCCAACATAAAGGTAGGAGAAATTGTTCCAATTTCAGTTTTTTCTGTAAGCACGGGTTTGGTCACGACTTCTGTCAACCAACGGGTTTCAGATTTATCCGTAACTACACCAACTTCGCTGATTCGCTTTAATTCTTTGATAAACTCGTTGCTCACTTTTATCCGGCACGATCGTGAAAGAAGTTCGGCCTGAACTCCTTCCGTTTCATCTTTCAGATAAAAAGTAAGCGTTGAATTACCTGAATTCTTTTTGCAGAGTTTTTCCAGTTTTTCAATGAAAGGAGCTGAGATTGTTTCGATTTCACAACGGAGTGCTAACCCTTGCACCCGTTTGGAAGCAATCTCATTCAGTAATTCAATATTCCGGATTTTGAATTCAAGATTTTGGTCGCCCCATGCTTTCCGCACAACACCGCCTTCAATAAAAAGAAATAATCCAGGCATGAGGAAGGCTTTGAACTTCATATAATCATCACTCCAGAGCATGAACTCAAATTTTCCGCTATAATCTTCAAGTATTAATTTACCAAACGGTCGCCCCGTCTTTGTCATACGATGTTCCACACTTGAAACAATGCCACCCACTTTGCATTCTTTGCCCTCCAGGCTATCAATGTCATTGAGCATTGTTACAACTGTAGTACAAAAGGTATCCATCTCGAATTTAAAATTATCCAATGGATGGCCTGAGATATAAACACCGACTACTTCTTTTTCGAAGTGTAATTTTTCTATTTCACTAAATGGTTCAATCGGTTCAATTTTAGGTGCAGGCATCTGTGTACCAGTAGAACCACCGAACAAACTTGCCTGGGCACTTTGTGCCTCCTGATGCATCTTGCTCGAATAGCGAATT
>DAOOCD010000128.1:0-10082 GCA_035408225.1 Cyclobacteriaceae bacterium
GTAAATCATTGGCCAACCTGCTTCTCGCAAAGAATCATTCCGTTACACTTGCTTCTCGCAAAGGGACATCAGATTCAACTGCTAAAAGTCTTGTTTACGATGCCATACAGGACGAACTCAAAATAGAAAACCTACCATCACGTTTGGATGGACTGGTTTATTGTCCAGGTTCAATCAACCTCAAACCTTTTCATCGAATTACTGATCAGGAGTTTATAGACGATTTTACTATTAATGTAGTCGGGGCTATACGAACAATCCGGAGTGTTCTCCCGCTCTTGAAACAATCGGAACAAGCAGCGATTGTCTTGTTTAGTACGGTTGCAGTACAACAAGGAATGTCGTTTCACGCATCGGTAGCAACTGCAAAAGGCGCCATTGAAGGACTAACCCGATCTTTGGCTGCAGAACTTACACCTAAAATAAGAGTCAATACAATCGCACCTTCGCTTACAAATACGCCCTTAGCTGGTAAACTGTTGGCTTCTGACGACAAAAAGAAAGCGTCTGATGAAAGACACCCACTTAAGCGTATAGGCGAAGCCAATGACATTGCCGGCATGGCAGGTTTTCTTCTTTCTGAGGAAGCCTCATGGATTACAGGGCAGATATTCCATGTAGACGGGGGGCTTTCCGCATTGCGGGTATAAAATCGATAACAAATCCAGGCATGGGGTATTGACCAGGATTCCTTACTTTTGCGGTTTATTTTTTCGCAAATGCTCAGATTTCTCTCGTTTATCAGTCTTTTGGCCTTTTCTTCCTTATCTACACAAGCCCAAACGGAACTTGAACTCCTCGAATCGGTACCTTACGCTGAAGAACATCGTACGCATGTTCTTGAATTTTCAAGGGGTTTTCAGGCGCCAGAAATTGTTGAAACACCAAGTGAAGAACCAATCGATGCCTGGAAAACCTGGGAGATTGTTGAAAATTATACGTTCGGAAAAGATCGTGGCAGTTTGCCCATGATTGCCGACCTCGGTGCCTTGCATCCCTACTTCCGTGATAAAATCAGTCTGCTTATTTCTACCTGTAAATCAAAAGGAATTGAACTTGCTATTGTTGAGTCGTATCGTACCTCTACTAAGCAGAATGAGTATAAATCGATGGGTAAAAAATATACCCGTTCGGGTGGCGGACACTCAAAACATCAATACGGTTTAGCTGTAGATGTTGTTCCGGTTATCGATTCTGTAGCACAATGGGATAATGTAAAACTCTGGAGAAAAGTGGGTGCCATTGGTGAGCAACTTGGTTTGCGCTGGGGCGGAAGATGGAGAAACCCCTATGATCCCGGGCATTTTGAATGGACAGGTGGATTAAGTAGCTATCATTTATCTGCCGGTCTTAAACCCCGGGTTCCAAAGTCAGATAAGTATGTTTGTATTGAAGAAGAACTGAGTCAATTGGTTGAATATTGGAAAGCCTGGGAGACGGAGCAATCTGCTATCACCAGCAAACAAGTGGCGTCATCCAAAATGAATTGAGTGAGTATCCTTCTTAAATCTAATCTCGGTTAGGCTTTTCAGCCTCTTAAATAACTTCATTTTGCCGGGGTAGGCAAACCTTGTATATTTCCTTTCCTAAACCTACCCGGCATTGACTGTGTTTCAATGCGTTGTTTTCACTGTTTCTAGTATTAGCATTATTAATCAAATCATTTAAACAAACGAGTATGAAAAGGATTCTGTTGGTTCTCTTTGTGATGGCTACGGTTGCATCGCATGCACAAACCAAACTAGTAGAAAAAGTTACCCAGAAGGGAAGCGAGATTGTTATTCCTTACGAAAAGTATGTGCTGCCCAATGGCCTTACATTAATTATTCATGAGGATCACAGTGATCCTGTTGTTCATGTAGACGTTACCTATCACGTTGGTTCTGCCCGTGAGGAAATCGGAAAATCCGGTTTCGCACATTTCTTTGAACATATGATGTTTCAAGGAAGTGACAATGTGGGCGATGAACAGCATTTCAAAATTGTAACCGAAGCCGGAGGAACACTAAATGGAACCACCAACACGGACCGCACCAATTATTTCGAAACTGTTCCCAACAATCAACTTGAGAAAATGATTTGGCTCGAAGCGGATCGAATGGGGTTTTTATTGGATGCCGTCACTCAAAAGAAATTTGAAGTACAACGGGAAACCGTAAAGAATGAGCGCGGCCAAAACTATGACAACCGTCCTTATGGATTGGTGAATGAAGTAATTAACAAAAACCTCTACCCGTACGGTCACCCCTATTCCTGGCTGACGATCGGATACATTGAAGATCTGAATCGGGTAAATGTAAATGACTTAAAGAATTTCTTTTTAAGGTGGTATGGTCCCAACAACGCAACCCTTACCATTGGGGGTGACTTAAAACCTGCGGAGGTAGTGAAACTCGTTGAGAAATATTTTGGAGCTATCCCAAAAGGGCCGGATGTACAAAATATGAATCTGCCAGCTCCCCTGCTATCAGCAGACCGTTATGTAACACTCGTTGATAATTATGCAAGAATCCCGCAAGTAGTAATTACATACCCCACTGTACCTGTTTATCATGAAGATGAAGTGGCGCTTGATGCCCTGGCAGAAATTCTGGGACAAGGAAAGAACTCCATATTCTATCAGGAGATTGTTAAGAATCAGAAGGCATTGAATGCGTCCGCTTTTGGTAACAACAGTGAATTATCAGGAATTCTGAGATTTAGTATCACCCCGTCCCCTGGTTCATCTCTGGCGGATTCCAAGAAACTGATTGATGAGGCCCTCAAAGCGTTTGAGACTCGTGGAGTTACAGACGAAGATATCGAGAAATTTAAAGGTTCTTTTGAATCCCAGTATATCAATGGCCTCCAGAGTGTTTCGGGCAAAGTATCGCAGCTTGCCTACTTCCAGACCTTTGCCGGCAATCCAAATCAGATTGGCAAAGAACTTTCTCGCTATAGCAAAGTAACTAAACAGGATGTGCAGCGGGTGTATGAAAAATATGTGAAAGGCAAACCTGCTGTCATTTTAAGCGTGGTAACAAAAGGTCAAGAGGCAAACATTGTGGCCACAGAAAATTACAAAGTAGATCAGTCAGTTTATAATGCTCCGAATTATGGATATGCCGGACTAACCTATAAAAAGCCGAAAGACAATTTCGAGCGAAATAAAATGCCGGGCAATGGTTCTAATCCAATCGTTAAAGTTCCTGCCTTCTGGAAAAAGACATTAGATAACGGGGTTAAAGCCATAGGAACTCAAACTACCGAACTTCCCCTGGTGACACTCTCCCTAACAATTCCAGGTGGCCACATCCTGCAAGCAAATGATACCTCAAAAATTGGGTTGGCACGGATGTTTGCCGCTATGATGAATGAGGACACAAAGAATTATACGGGAGAGCAGATGCAGGCCGAGCTTCAGAAAATCGGAAGTTCTGTTACAGTAAACAGCAGCTTCGATGGAATCACCTTCCGTCTGCAAACTTTAAAAAAGAATCTCGACAAAACACTGAAGCTCTTTGAAGAGCGCCTGCTCAGTCCTAAGTTCACACCGGAGGCCTTTAGTCGTATTCAAAAGCAATCGATCGAAGGATTTAAACAAAGCAAATCGCAACCGGCATTTATTGCCAGTGATGTATTTGCCAAAATGAACTACGGCCCTACAATTTTAGGTCTTAGTGAAGCGGGTACTGAATACACGGTAAAAAATCTGACCTTAAAAGATGTTGAAGATTATTACAACAAGTACATCACCTCCAAAGATGCCAAACTGGTGGTTGTAGGCGATGTAACTGAAAATGAAATTTTAGGAAAACTGGATTTCCTAAAGAAACTTCCTAACAAAGAAGTTAAACTACCTGCAGTGCCAACTGTTCCTTATGTTGACAAGACACGGATTTATCTCGTTGATGTACCTAAAGCTGCCCAGACTGAATTCCGGGTAGGCGGTGTAACGGGATTAAAGTACGATGCCACTGGGGATTACTATCGCGCCATGCTTGCCAACTGGCCGTTGGGTGGTGCCTTCAACAGCCGCATCAATCTCAACCTTCGCGAAGACAAGGGCTGGACCTATGGAGCACGCTCCGGATTTTCGGGCGATAAGTATAGCGGAACATTTTCATTCAGTTCAGGCATCCGGGCCAATGCTACCGACAGTGCATTGGTTGAAGTAATGAAAGAGTTGAAGAACTATACAACTAATGGTGTAACGGAAGAAGAAATCAAATTCATGAAAAGCGCCCTTGGTCAGCGGGACGCCTTGTTATATGAAACCGGTTTTCAGAAAGCAGGTTTTATTGGTCGCATTCTTGAGTATGACCTTCCTGCCAACTATGTTGATGAACAAAATAAAATTCTGGCAAAGATAACCAAAGCTGATCTTGATCAGGTTGCCAAAAAATGGATCAAGCCCGAAACTACCAATGTCTTGGTGGTGGGTGACAAAGTGAAAATTGTACCGGGACTGGAAAAATTAGGCTATGAGATTATCGAGTTAGATGTAAATGGAAAACTGAAGACCGGTAATGAGTCGTTGAATAAGAAAATAGTTGAACCTAAAAAGTAGTTTATTGAATATTAAAATTCCAGACTCAATATTGGAGTAATCTATTTTGAGTCTGGAATTTAAATTCTAATCTTTTAACACCCGCATCTCTACCCTGCGGTTTTTGGCACGAGCTTCTTCAGTATTTTCTGTGGCAATCGGTTTGGTGCCACCAAAAGCTTTAGTCTTTACACGATCTTTATTAATGCCCTTGGATGTCATGTATTTCTTTACCGCGTCTACCCTTTGCTGCGAGAGTTTAAGATTCGCTTCGGCATTGCCCTTATTATCGGTATGACCTTCCAGTTGAACAACTACTTTGGTGTTTTCCTTCATCATTGCGACTACCTCATCCAATTGGGGGAAAGACTTAGGGTTAATCACTGACTTACCCAACTCAAAAATCAAGTGATCGAGTACTATCGTTTGGCCCAGAGAGGTAAGTTGAATATCACGGGAAATTACATTGCCAACTGCTTCCCTGGGATCGACAATCACCGTGCGAGGTATGTAGCCTTCGGTCTCTGCCGTAATCTGGTATTTGGATGAACCAAAGATCTGGAAAGTAAACGTGCTGTCATTAATTGTGCCGGAGATACTGCCTGTGGGATAGCTCTTATAAACGATCTTAGATTTGAGTCGCTTGCTGCGAACAGCATCCACAACATCTCCCTTCACGGTGATCTCCTGGCTGAGGGCCAGCAAAGGGCCTAACAGAAGTACTAAAGCGATTAAGTTTTTCATGCTGCAAAGCACAGGAAAAGAAAAGGAAGAAGCAAAACGCACAACATGAGTTGCTGTACAATCCGACAAATGACAAGACGCCTCTGAATACTGTGAAAAATAAAACAATTGAATATGTACACAATTATTCGGAGTTTTATAGAGAATAGAATGAGAGAACAATTCTATACTTCACCTAAAAGTTACTAGTATGAAATCTGCCTTACTTATCCTTACACTTAGCTTTTCACAAACCGTGTTTGCTCAAATTCCCGCAGCTGAAGTTCAAATTAAGTCGGCTTTGCTCGCTGCGCCTGAAGAAAAAAGAGCAGCAGCCATGGTGTATGGCTATGATGCTAAAGGCGAATGGGTGGTGCTAAGAAAAGGAACCAACGAATTGATTTGTATTGCCGACAATCCCAATCAAAAAGGATTTAGTGTATCCTGCTACCACAAAGACCTGGAACCCTTCATGGCGCGGGGTAGAGAATTAAAGGCTGCAGGCAAAACTTTTCAGGAAATCTTTGATATCCGTGAAGCGGAAGCTAAGTCAGGTAAATTAGCAATGCCAAAACAAGCCTGCAACCTGCAAGTTTACTCTGCTCCGGCCGAGGCCTATAATGCTACAACAGGGGAAGTAACAAAAGGAAGTTTCCGCTATGTGGTTTACATTCCCTGGGCAACTGCAGCAAGCACGGGCTTGCCCACAAAACCCGAGGCCCCCGGCATGCCGTGGATCATGGACCCAGGCACACACCGGGCACACATTATGATTGATCCGGTATCGAAGGATTGAGGTTCAATCGGAGTTTGTCCCTTCCTGAAATAGCTTGACACATTTTGAGGGATAAAATAATCTCAAAATGGAAGAACATAAAACAATTAGCATAGCGGAAAAGCGATGGTTAGTCCGTGAACTGGAAACTGGTCGAATAACTTTAGGTGAAGCTAAAAAGTGGCTCATTGCTATCAGCAAAGACCCCTATGCTTTACTTCAAACCTGGCGGAAAAAATATGCTTCGGACATTCCGTTAACTTTACCAATCATGACTGAGAAGGAAAAGCAAAAAGTAGAGGCACTTCGACTGCAGCTCAAAACAGCAGAGAAGCAACTCGAAGATGCTCAGATGAAGAACATTGCTTTGGAAACCATGATTGACATTGCCGAAGAGCAACTAAAAATCTCCATCCGAAAAAAATCTGGGCCCAAACAGTAGCACAGCTCCGACAGTTTTATCCGCACTATAGCGTGCGGTATTACTGTTCGCTGTTTGGGCGCAGCCGCCAAGGCTGGTATGAGCAAACAAAACGTGAAGAAGAACAACACATGGCCACTGTCATCGTGCTGAAACTGGTGCATGAAATACGAGAGGATTTACCTCGGGCAGGAGTTCCTAAGCTACACTTTATGTTACAGGAGAAACTTGCCGCACATCGAATTAAGATGGGCAGAGATGCCTTGTACCAGGTGCTTGGAGAACATGGTTATTTGCTTCGCTATCGAAGAAGGAAACCGTACACCACCAACAGTAATCATCCCTACAAAAAATATCCAAACCTTATCCGTGAAGTTAAATACCTCACGCACCCAGGCCAACTCTGGGTCAGCGATATTACTTACATCCGTTTGAGAGAGGGTTTTGCCTATCTAAGCATAGTTACCGATGCCTATTCACATAAGATAATCGGATACTGTTTGCACCCATCCCTGCACAGCGATGGACCTATCAGTGCTTTGTTACAGGCTTCTAAATCCAAACAAGGGCGTTCGCTCATTCACCATAGTGACCGAGGCTCTCAGTATTGTTGTGCAGAATACGTTAAGGTCTTAGAACACTATGAGATACAGATATCCATGACTGAGAAGGGCGACCCTTATGAGAACGCGATTGCCGAAAGAATCAATGGCATATTGAAAGGTGATTTCTTATTAGAAAGAACCTTTGCCTCCTTTACCGAAGCAAGGCAAGCGGTAGATAATGCAGTTGAGAAATACAATCACATCCGTCCGCATGATAGCTGTGATAAACTAACACCCGTGCAGGCACACAACCAAAGCGGGTTCCTGCGCAAGCGGTGGAAGATTCAATTGGAAAACGAATTATTGATTAACTAAACTCCATCAAATGAAAAATAAAGCACCACCTGTCTTCGCGTTTTAGGAATATGAGCACACGTTGTCAACCTGTTTCAGGATTAAGCGCTACCCCTGTACTGTACATACAGGAATACGGTTTGAGAGCGTCAAGCAAATACAGGAATAACAGCCCAGGTCGTAAACCTAAATACGGATTAATAAGTTAAACCAGTCGGCTCTTTTAGGAAGAGCAAAAAGATTTGTAACATTGAATCAGGATTAAACTCTAACCCTGTAAAACACTTTTAGTAACTACTCTCAAAAGTGTCAAGTTATTTTAGTAAGGTTCAGTTCGAGTAGTTACGGCACGAGTTTGAGTAGTTACGGTGCGAGTTTGTGTCGTTACGGTGCGAGTTCAAGTAGTTACGGTACCAGTTTGAATCGTTACGGTACGAGTTCAAGTAGTTACGGTGCGAGTTTGTGTCGTTACGGTACGAGTTCAAGTAGTTACGGTACGAGTTCCCCCGCCCAAGTTGGTGTTCTTCACCAACTTGCAACTAATCTTCATAATGACTCACAAAATCCCAAGCTTTGATATTCAACTTGTAAAACCTTGCAGCTTGGATTCCTGGTTACAAAACTTGCCGGTGAAGAACACCGGCAAGGGAGATGAATTCGGATGTGTGGCTGATAATGCACTTTGGAGAAGAACTCCAACACGGGAGGAGATACCTCAGCTTGGGAACCCAGGTTTAACACTGGCTACTAAAAGTATTTCTGCATACCTTTTCACGTTAATAAAATTCAAACCATGCGTATCTTACTTTTGCTTTGTCTGCTTCCAATCGTTGGACTTTCTCAAAATCTGAAATCGGGTGGTAAGCTAAAGCCTGAACAGGCCATCATGGACATCCGGCATTATACCATCAGCCTGGATGTTGATCCGGTTAAAAAATATATTAAAGGCTTTACTGAAATCGATCTGTTGCTCACTCAACCCACAGGCACCCTGCTGTTTGATTTCTGGCATGGGCTTCAAGTCAGCAAAGTGTATGTCAATGGTAAGGAAAAAACATTTCAGCATGGCGAAGATGACCTCATCCGCATAGCGCAGAATTTACCTGCTGGCAAGGTTATCGTGAAAATTGACTACGAGGGCACTCCTGGTGTTTCTGAACGTGCCCCCTGGACGGGTGGGTTTCAATGGGAAAAAGACAGCCAGGGAAATCCGTGGATAGCGATTACCTGCCAGGGTGAAGGCGGCAAAATATTTTTTCCCTGCAAGGATCATCCCAGCGATGAACCCAATGAAGGCGCTGATTTATTCATCACCGTTCCGAAAGGACTAGTGGCTGCCGGGCCGGGCATGTTGATAAAACAAAAAAACAGCAAAGACAAAAGTACATTCCATTGGAAGACGAACTACCCGATCAGCAATTATTGCCTGGTGTTCAACATCGGCAAATACAAAACAGTGAGCCGCAGCTACACCACCATAAACGGAACCAAGGTGCCTATGGACTTTTACGTGCTGGAAGAAAGTGAAAGCAAAGCGATGCATGAACTGGATTTGCTGGCAAACGCTACCAGTATCCTGGAAAAATACTTTGGAGAATATCCATGGGCAAAAGAAAAGATAGGGTTATGCGAGACTCCGCACCTGGGTATGGAACATCAGTCGTTGATTGCCTACGGAAATAAATTCAGATACGTTAAAGTAGGCAACACCGATTTTGACTGGCTGCTGGTGCATGAGTTTGGTCACGAGTGGTGGGCCAACAAAGTAACGAACCGCGACTGGGCCGACATGTGGATACAGGAAGGTATCTGCACCTTTGCCGATGCCCTTCACATTCTGGAAATAGGAGGTGAACAGGCGTACCTGAAGAGAATGCAACAGACCGCCCGCGATACCCAAAACAAAATACCGATCGTACAAGGCGAAGAGATCGATACGGATCAAACCTATCACGGAGATATTTATGGCAAGGGTGCCTTTTTTATGCACACCTTGCGATACATTATCGGTGATGAGATCTTCTTCCCAACCCTGAAGCGACTGGCCACCGAGCCGCAGTATGTATATGAAAATAATGTAACCACCAATGATGTTGAAAAACTCTTCAGCGCGGCCTATGGCAAGAGTTTAAAACCTGTCTTTGATCTGTATCTGCGCACGACCAATAAACTGGAGATCTCCTTACGACAAACAGGTGATGATACGTACCGGGTGCAACTTTTAAATCTGGATTATGAAATTCCGATGGAAGTATTAACCAGCTCGGGCAAGCAGAAAATTTTGATCAGTAAAACTCCGGTTACGATCACGAGTACTTCGTTACCGATACTCGATCAGGATGTGTATTACCTGAAGAAAATAATTGTTGAGTGATTGGTGTCAAGTATTACACTTGGTAGAGAAGAATTCCAACAAGAGTGAGGAGATATTGATTTGGATTGCTGGTTACAAAACTTGCCGGTGAAGAACACCGGCAAGGGCGAGGAGGTGGTAACCAGCTCGGGCAAACAGAAAATTGTGATTAGTAAAACTCCGGTTACGATCACGAGTACTTCGTTACCAATACTCGATCAGGATGTGTATTATCTGAAGAAAGTGATTGTTGAGTGATTGGTGGATGTTAGGATTGTTGGAGAAGAACTCCAACATTGGGCCGAGGAGAGGTTTTACAATGTATGGATAGGCTTTTGTCAGGTCGAAAGACCTGACAGCAGAGTAAATATCAAGGATTTTTT
>DAOOCD010000129.1:0-10020 GCA_035408225.1 Cyclobacteriaceae bacterium
ATGGGATTCCGGCTCAAGCCTGCCTTTGCCGAAGCGGCTACGCGCAGGCAGGGCCGGAATGACATTTCAATTTTATTCGACTTTTGAGACAGCCTCTTTTTACTTATTATTATTATTTTGTACGACAGCCAGTGATAATGGCATCTTTGAATTTTTTATCACTCTTTAGAGTGACATAAAACTCTTCGATGAATTTACGGATACCCGCGTAATCCCTTTCATTAAAATAGGATTGATGATCACTGATAATTTTCATGAGTTGCGTCTCAAGCCGAAGATATTCAGACCGCACATATTGTACGGTGGCTTCGTTACGACAAAAGCCCCGGTATAGTCTTTCCTGTACGCTACTGATAGGTAGGCTTTCGTTTACGGTAGCGTAAGGAGCATTTACCAACCCGGCCATATCAAAGTCATAGGCGAGTGGGATTTTCTTATTTGACACTTGAATTACTTTCATGTTGTGCTGCATGGCACTAGACCAATCTGTATTGGCTACCAGATACTGGAATAAATCATTCACCACAGAAGCGGTGTCATTTAACTGCATCGGATGAAGTTGCTGTTCTACCACTTTTCCCTTAAACCGGTGAGCAACCAAATCATCATCTTCAATAAGAAAAGCCTTTACATTGTATGACTTAGACTTTCCACTTTTGTCAGTAAGTACAAGATCTGCCAGTCGGGTATGAAAATGATAGGGAGTAAGCGGTTCCAGTAACTTGTAACACAAATATTCCTTCATGATCAGATCATTGCCTCCCTTGCCTGATTGGCACGGTAATACGAGCTTAAAGTCTTTATTTCCTGTGAAAATTGTCTTTTCAGCGTCACCCTTTTTCATTTTCATCCGAATAGGGGGAAAAAAACAATTTGCTCTTCGGAAGTTACCACGAGCACGAATTCTTACAGGGATTGAGTCCATAGCGCCTGCATCATTTTTAAATTTGAGTGTAGAAGGAATGTACACGGAATCAACAGTATTTTTCTTTACCTCCTTAATGGAGAAGCTCATACTTAACGTAAGAGGTTGCTGATTCTGAAAAACCGGAGGCACATCGGCCTTTTGTGCTTTGCCAACGAGGGGATAGACACAGATTAGCAGGATTAAACAAATGGATCTTTTCATGACCTAGTAGTAGTAAATTTTTATGATGGCTCTATTCTTCACTAAATCAATCTGCTCAATGGTAGTTTTCTTAATATCTAACCCCGTGCGTTCTCGTAGATCATTAATTAGTTGTTGATGCTGCTCGGGCCTTATATTTTCAATTTTATCGTATTCCACAATTTTTATTTTCTGATTTCGCATAAGCTGATTGCCATCCACCGCATACACGACAACTGCAATAGCCAGATTGATTCCGGAAATTTCCAGATAGGATCCTTTCATAACGGAATTGATTAATCCAACTGCCATCATGATGAACAGGTAGGTCATGTCTTTCGTAGTCAGGGTTTCGGTTCTGAACCGAAGGAGAGAAAAGGCTGCAAGTAAACCGAAAGCACTACTCAGTGAATTAAATGCTTTCGCCTGTTCGAGCATATAGGAAAGCAGGAACACGATGAAGTTAAGCAGAAAGAAGGTGAAGAACAGGTCACTCTTATGATAGGTCTTGAAGTAGATTACCCTGACCACAAGGATCATAAATGCTGTGTTGATCAGAAGCCGGAACAGAAAGAATTCGGAAACTAAGGTGTGACTATCCATATTATAAATATAAGTCAAACAGTTTGAATTTGCAGCGTCAGGTAACAATACCAGGTCTAAATAACGCTTGCCTATCAGAGACTTGCCGCCTGCATAATTATGCATTATGGGAGCGAGAATTTTTAAGTAATTCGAAATACTAAATAAACTCTATGCGCTTCCTTTCATTTATCCTCGCTCTTTTAATGGTTATCGGGTTGCAAGCTCAGAAGAAGCCGGTTGCAGCTGCAAATACCCAAACTTTTGACCAATCACTTTATTCCGGCATACGCTGGCGCGAATTGGGTCCTTTCCGGGGCGGAAGGTCATCAACAGTAACAGGAGTACCCGGCAATCCGAACCTGTATTACTTTGGAGCTGTGGGCGGTGGAGTTTGGCGCACGAAGGATGCTGGCCAAACGTGGTCGAATCTTACCGATGCCTTTTTTGGCGGAACGATTGGCGCGGTAGCTGTTGCAGAGAGCGATCCCAACGTAATCTATGCAGGCGAAGGTGAGCAAACATTGCGTAACAATGTTTCCAGTGGCTGGGGTGTCTGGAAATCAACTGATGCAGGTACCAGTTGGAAGCACATCGGGCTTACAGATTCAAGACATATTTCAAGGATTAGAGTTCATCCTAAAAATCCGGATGTAGTTTATGTCGCGGCCATGGGCAACCTGTGGAAGCCTAATGAAATGCGCGGAGTATACCGCAGCATTGATGGAGGCCAGACATGGAAGCGTATACTTTATATCAACGATACAGCGGGTGCCGGGGATTTGATTTTCGATCCGGGAAATCCACGTATTATTTATGCCGCGACATGGAATATGAAACGCAACGGTTATCGCATGGATAGCGGTGGACCGGATTCAAAACTATGGAAGAGTATGGATGGTGGCGATACCTGGGAAAATCTATCGGATAAGCCCGGCATGCCGAAGGGAATGAATGGAATTATTGGAGTAACAGTATCACCGGTAAATACAAATCGCATTTGGGCCATTATTGAAAACACAGAAGCTCCTGGCGTTTATCGTTCGGATGACGCTGGCAAAACCTGGGCCCGGGTAAATCAGGATCGGGCGTTGTTACAACGCGCCTGGTATTACTGTCGTATCTATGCCGATACACAAAATGAAGACAAGGTGTTTGTCCTCAATGTTAGTTATGGAGTTTCAAAAGATGGAGGCAAAACATTTGAATTGAAAGATGCTCCGCACGGAGATCATCATGATTTATGGATTGATCCAAATAACAATCAACGCATGGCTATGGCCGATGATGGTGGTGCGCAAGTTTCAAATGACGGTGGCGAGAACTGGACAACCTATCACAATCAGCCGACCGCCCAGTTTTATCGTGTAACAACGGATAACTCATTTCCATATAATATTCTTGGAGCTCAACAGGACAACTCAAGTGTGCGCATTCCGCATCGCACTACGGGCACAAGCATTACTGAAAATGACTGGACTGCACTTTCCATTGGTGAGAGTGCACATCTTGCACCCGACCCTACTAATCCCAACATCATCTATGGCAGTGATTACAAGGGTTATATGAGTATGCAAAATCTGGATAATGGTCAGGAGCGAAGCACTAATGTTTGGCCCGTTTTGCCGGCTGGTTCTGGTGTAGAGGTAATGAAGTATCGTTTCAACTGGAACTACCCCCTTACGTTTTCGCATCATGATCCAAAGAAATTATATGCAGGCTCCAATTACCTGCATGTAACCTATAATGGTGGTCAAAGCTGGGAAGCAATTAGTCCGGATTTGACTCGCGGTGAGCCAGAAACGATTAAATCATCTGGTGGCCCAATCACACAAGACAATACAGGTGCCGAGTATTATGCCAACATTTTTGTGATTGCAGAATCACCTTACACGAAAGACGAAATCTGGACAGGTTCCGATGACGGCTTATTACATGTTACGGTTGATGGTGGAAAGAATTGGAAAAATGTTACTCCTTCTATTTCTCCTAAACTCAATATGTGGAACAGTATTGATGTTAATCCCTTTGTGAAAGGCGGAGCGTATGCAGTTGCTACTTCCTATAAGTTTGGTGACTATACACCGTACATCTACAAAACTACCGACTATGGTAAAACCTGGTCGTTAATTACCAATGGAATTCCTAAAGAAGAATTTGCCCGTGTAGTGCGAGCCGATCCTAAACGTCAGGGACTATTATACGCAGGTACGGAAAAAGGAATGTGGATCTCCTTTGATGATGGAGCAAGCTGGAGTAAACTTCAATTGAATCTTCCTCCGGTGCCTATTGCTGATCTGGCAGTAAAAAATGATAACCTCATCGCAGCTACGCACGGTCGTAGTTTCTGGCTGATTGATGATCTCACCCCACTCCATCAAGTATCAAAAGAGATGAGTGGAAAAGAATCTGTTTTATTTAAACCCATGCCCAGCTACCGGATGCCGGGTGGTGCTGGCTGGCGCGGAGTGAATCGCAAGCTGGAAGGGGAGAATCATCCGGGCGGAGTGATGATTCATTACTACCTGAAAAGCGTGGATGAAAAAGCAGAGGTGAAGCTGGAGATTATTGAATCTGGGGGCACAGTAATTAAATCATATAACAACAAAGCGAAAGGTGCTGAACAACTCACGGTAAAGAGTGGGGGCAATCGATTTGTTTGGGACATGCGCTATCCGGGTTATACAACTTTTCCGGGATTGGTGTTTTATGGATCGCCCAATCAGGGCCCAAAGGCTGTGCCCGGTAAATACAAAGTAAGATTAACCGCAGGCGGAAATGTTACAGAGCAGGAATTTGAAATCCTGAAAGATCCTCGTATTGAAACCACGCAGGAAGATTTTCAGGCGCAGTTTGATTTTTTAATGAAGGTGCGCAACAAAGTAAGTGAAGCCAATCAGGGGGTGATTGACATCCGGAAGATAAAAGAGGACCTCGGGTTTCTAAAAAGTAAAATTGGCACCGAAGCGCAATTCAAAGAATTGGCTGAACTGGTAAAACAATTTGAGCAGGAACTTACCGCTCATGAAAACAACATTCATGAAACGCGTAACCGCAGTGTGCAGGATCCTTTGAACTATGGCATTAAAGTGAATAACCGGTTAGCGCATTTGATGGTAGAACAAGCACAGGGTGACTTCCGGCCCACGCAGCAGGGAGAAGAAGTAAGACAAATGCTGACAAAGCAAGTAGATGAAGAATTGAGCCGGTTAAGAAACACGATCGATAAAAATGTAGACCGGATTAATAACCTGGCAAAAGAGAAAGGCGTGGAGGTTGTGATGGTGAAGAAGTCTCCGGTGGTGAATTGATAATTGTTTTGAGAATTCTCTGTTGTAAGTAGTGCTGTTTGCTTTCGGACATCGTCTCCCAAAGGGGACGATGCCTGGCTTAGGCTTTAGATGCGTATCGTCCCCTTTCGGGAGACGATCTAGAAAAAGATTAAGAATAAAGATGCTTAAGAGCCGCTGTTGCACCTACTCCAATTTTATTGTCAACTAAAACTAAGTTTTGATTTTTATAGCGAATTTCTATCCAGTTTTTCTTATCTCTTTCATCGTCAAGAATTATGTAGGCTCCGTCACTAGTCGCTTTCCAGTGCCCATTTCTCCATTCTTCTCCGTTTATTAAAGTTGAATATGATTTGTCCGAGTTGAATTGGAACTTCATTGGCTTTAAAAGTGATTGGAGTTCCTTGACGTCTTTGTCTCTGATGTTGATTTGTCCCCATTCATTGCAAAAGGTCGTGTCCAGATGAATTGATGACCAGGGTTGTGAAGTTAATTTATAAATCAAGTCCTGTATTTGGCCTTTCGTTCGCTCGATCACTTCAACTTGATTTGCATTCTCAGCCGCGTGTGAAACCAAGATAATTTTGTCGATACTCACTTCTAGCACCTGCTGAGTAATCTGTTCAGTTTGATGGTTAGTAAAAAACATAAATAATTTTCCGTTGTACTCTCCCACATTCCATATTTCCTTTTCTTTGTATGGTGTTGAAAGCCAATAGTGAAACATAGCTTCAAATGGTTGATGGTTGTCGTCCCATCTGTGCGTTTTCAAAAAATCCATTCTTATATAGCCTGATTCTTTCTTAAGTGTCCAAGAACTGTTTTTAAGTTGTTCAAGGAGTTCGGTTTTTCCAACCCCCAATTCGATATCCTTAATTTTTATAAATTCCAACCTGTCCGAGTCATCAGTTAAAATAGTTAGACTGTCATTCGTTACCATTTCAACTTTTCCAAACTTCTCTTTTTCCCCCTTGAAGTCAAGCATCAACTTTCCATTTGATTTGTTGTAGGCGTATTTACATTCTGCAGTCGAGTCTGTCCCGAAAGCTCCTATCAACAGTGCATCTTCAGTCTTGAAATCTAAAATTAATCCTGAACCTTCCCAATTACTTACTCTAATCCACTCTCCAATCAAGTCATTTCTCTTTTGAGCTGTCCCACGGCCAGTAAGTGATATAAATATAAATATCAAAAGTAGTTTCATTCTCAAAGTTGTCGCCAACATCTAAATATTAACAACTTATTCCCTAGTTATCATTAACTTACTCAATCGTAGTCTGCTCGCCTAGTTTCAATGTCTGGTACGGTTGTTTAGCCGAATTGGCCTTGTGCTCAAACTCCTGCACATCAGCCGTATTGAATTTAAACAAATCGTAGTGATGCGGGATTACAAGCTTTGCATTAATTTCTTTTCCAAGCCGTGCAGCTTCTTCGCAGTTTAAGTTTCCGGCTACACCGCGAGCGGGATCATTTCCATTGATGGGAAGAAAGGCCACATCTACTTTGAATGGTTTAAGAATCTTTACCATATCAGCATACCATAAGGTGTCACCACTGTGGTACACAGAAAACTTTCCAAACTGAACCACGTAACCCATGAACTTGCATCGACCTTGTTCGTCCCGCTCAATTTCATTGTGTGCAGCAGGTACGCCATGAAAGGTAAAGCCATCGATTTCCCTTTTATCGCTTTCGGATAAGCCTATTGGTAAATCAGATGCACATTTCACTCTATCTGCGATGAAGGATCGGTTTGCTTCCGGAATAATGAAACTGATGTTTTTATTTTTTGACAAAATCGGGATCAGGGTTTCTGCATCCAGGTGGTCGGTGTGGTTATGACTGGAAGTAACGATATCAATACAATCGAGTAAGGAAGGGTCAATCACCAATTCACTGATGCGTTCATGAGGTTTGTTGGTAGTAGCGTATTTCTTTGTGAGTGAATCCGAGAGGTAGGGATCGAATAACAAACATTTTTTATTCCATTGGATCAGAAAGCCACTCTGCCCCAGCCACCAGATGTGGAAGGAATCGGGGCTACCGTTACGCTTTGCCTCCCTGATTTCGGTAGCAAGCTTTTCTCCCTGGTTGATTGGTTTGATCATAATTGATTACTGGTAGCTCGTTACTGGGTACTAGCTACTAGACGCCAGTGACCAGGAGCCAGCTACCAGCCACATATTAATTATAAGTCCTTCCTCGCCCTCAGTGCTCCTCTCACCATATTAGTAAGTTTCTGCCTTGAGGCCCAACGCGCAGTCTGACTCAAACCACAATCCGGGGCTACAGCTAACTTTTCAGCAGGTACGTACTTCAGGCATTTTTTAATTCGCTGCACTACATCCTCTTCAGTTTCGATGTAATAATTCTTTACATCAATGATGCCTACGGCTACATCCATCTTCTCAGCAAACGCAGCCAGCAATTCTATTTCTGAAAACTCACGATTGGCCATTTCAATATGAACTTCATCAACAGAAAGA
Organism: Cyclobacteriaceae bacterium; assembly: GCA_035408225.1. Classification (GTDB taxonomy): domain Bacteria; phylum Bacteroidota; class Bacteroidia; order Cytophagales; family Cyclobacteriaceae; genus ELB16-189. The sequence continues at coordinate 7,467 of DAOOCD010000129.1, forward strand.
TTTAGAAAATCTGGTAACATGGGAGCAAGACTTCTGTAACCTACCGGCCGGCCTTTAAAATTCCCGAAACATAAATGGGTTGAAAGCCTGCACTTTCCAACTACACTTTTTACCGTACGATTAAAAATATCTACAAATCGTTTTGTGTCTTCTTTGTAGGCATAACAACTCATGGAAGGCTCATCAACTGTAATCTCCGTGCAACCCGCAGCAACGAGGTCTTCCAGTTCTTTCCGGATGAAGGGCATCAGCGCTTCAGTAATCGCATTCCGGTCTTTGTATTTTTCATTAGGAAGTAACCGTCCGCTTAATGTGTATGGTCCGGGTACACTTGTTTTTAAAACCGGACCTTTGGGTGCCAGCTTTTGCAAGCGTTTAAATTCTTTTACAGCACCTAATCCATTGGGAGCAGTGAGCGTATCAACGATTGAATTCTTGCCCCGCTGGTCATGAGCAGCAGGACCGAACTTTCTTAGCTCATCTGTATTTTCTTTGATGCCTTTAATGAATCCATAAAAAGAAAGATTGAAATCCAATCGGGTTTGTTCGCCATCGGTGATTACATCAAGTCCGGCTGTAACCTGATCGTGGATTGCAGCGATCACGGCATCCTCAATTAATTCTTCGCGATCGGCATTGCCAAACTCATGAAGATTTTTAACAGCGAATTCAAGCCATCCCGGAAACGGATAGCTTCCAATAACAGTTGTACGGATAGGAAGTGGTTGCATAGTTTATTTTTTTGATTCACCTACATGTTGATACAGTTTTGCCAGCCGATGCGCATGCTCGTCATAAGCACTTTCAAACAGTTGAATAGCTTTTTCTTTTCCAACTACATTTGCTGCGGTTAGCACTTTCGGTGGCTGACCAGCCTCCGTTAACAAGCGAGCCACTTCGGCTTTGATGCAGTTTATTAAGAGTGCTCCGCCTATAGTTGAGCCGGGTGAGACTGGAGTTTCTAATCCAGGAATACTTATCATCGAATCGCCCACAGGTGCACCGGTATCTAAAATAAGATCTGAAAAATCGCCCAGCTTCTTTCCATCGGTTCGTTTGCTTACGCTTTTCTCTGAGTGCTTGGTTGTGAGAATAGAAACCACTTTTACTTTTTTCTGTTGAAAGAGTTCGGCCATCTCAACCGGAACAACATTCGTTCCGCTGGATGAAATGATCAATGCCGAATCGGTTGATTCGATGTCAAAATTTCTAAGGATACGCTCTGCCAGCCCTGAAACGTTTTCAAGAAACATAGCCTGGCGCTGACCATTAGAACCCACTACGAGATTGTGAAACGTGAGGGATAATTCAACAATGGGGTTGAAACCTGGAAATGATCCGTAACGGGGCCACATTTCTTCTACCATGATGCGGCTATGGCCCGAGCCAAATACATGCACCATTCGCCCGGCAAGAATTGTTTTTGCGAACATTGAAGCTGCTTGTTGTATGGAGGCCTCCTGAGCGGATATGCGATCAATTATTTTCCTGCTTAAGCCAAGGTATTCCTGAATTACATTCATAATTTCTGATTGATTTTTGAAAGTGCAAAACCAGCCGCGCCTAATGCGCCTGCTAAGTCTGAGAAATGAGCAAGCCGTATAGGGGTATGTTTACCACCTGGTCGCCATTCAAACTGATTAAGATAATCGTTCAGTGGCTTCAACAACAAATCTTCTGCTTTTGAAATGCCACCACCAATAATAACAAGCTCTGGTGAAAGTACATTGATAAAGGAGGCAATGCTTACTGCAAGTTTTCGAATAGAAGATAGCCAGACTTCGGTGGCAAATGAGTCTTTTGCTTCATAGGCTTTTACAAGATCCCAGGTAGTTTCAAATTTTCCTTTCGTGCGTTCTTTAATAGTAAGATTGCCAATGGCATCTTCCAGACTGCCCGGCATGTTGGTAACATCTTTAACTGAATTGGTTGCATCTACTGTTACATGACCCAGATGCCCGGCCATCTGACCAACGCCCTGGTATAAGTTACCATCGATTAATATTCCACCGCCCACACCTGTGCCAAGCGTTAGCATCACTACATGCTTTAAGTTTTTTGCTACTCCAAAATTTGCTTCCGCCATCAGGGCTGCATGAGCATCATTTAAAACATAGATTCGGTCACCTGTAAAATCTGACCAATTGAAATTTTCCAATCCCGGTAAACGGCCAGGCATAAACTCAATGCAGGTATTGGTTGCGTTGGCAAGTCCAGGTGCAGAAAGTCCGATGGCATTTATTTGATTTTCAGATTTAAATTCTTTTATGATTCGGTCCACCGCATTCTTCCAGTGCTGGTCGTTGTGTTCCTCTGTATCCTCACGATGTTCTTTTAAAACAGTTCCATCTTTACGCACCAGGATTGCTTTGATGTGCGTACAGCCTAAGTCAATGCCGATGGATAGTTTTTCCATGATTTAGTATTGACCTTCACTTACATCCCAGCCACCATCTACCGCTAAAACCTGTCCTGTAGTAAAACGCGATTGATCGGACATAAAATAAATAGCAGCTCCATCAAGGTCACCCGGTGTACCGATGCGACCGCCATC
>DAOOCD010000130.1:0-9924 GCA_035408225.1 Cyclobacteriaceae bacterium
TTGCATTTTTCTTGTTCGCTTTACGCGAAGCATATAACAAGTGCATGGCTTCGGCAGCAGCCGTTGCTTCATCTAACAACGATGCATTGGCTAACTCCATTCCAGTAAGGTCGATGATCATGGTTTGATAGTTGATCAATGCCTCCATACGTCCTTGTGCAATTTCTGCCTGGTAAGGAGTGTAAGCTGTGTACCATCCTGGATTCTCCAAAATGTTTCTAAGAATCACTCCGGGTGTAATGCAATTATAGTACCCTGTGCCGATGTATGATTTGTAAATCTTATTCTTCGACATCAGTTTTTTAAAGTCTTTAAGAAACTCAAATTCAGATTGTGCTGCGGGCAACTGCAATGCTTTTTTCAGGCGGATGTTGGCTGGCACCGTTTGGTCAATCAGTTCATCCACCGATGTTGCCTTTACCGCCTTTAGCATGTCTTCAATTTGAGATGCATCCGGTGCATTGTGGCGGGCTTCAAACTTTTCTGAATAGAGAGGATTGATAGTGTTCATATTTTTATTCTATTGCAATGATTAACCGGATGGGAGTGTAAAAGTTCTGGAGCAAAAGGTGCTTGATACTTGCTGGATACCTGACCAGAATCAGGTATCCAGTACAAGGTTTAGAATCGCTCAAATTGTGAGAAGAAAAAATTGCCTTCAATGGCAGCATTTTCATCAGAGTCAGAGCCATGAATGGCATTTGCATCAATTGACTTTGCAAATAATGCACGGATAGTGCCAGGGGCTGCTTTTTTAGGATCGGTAGCACCAATCAGTTTGCGGAAGTCCTCTACAGCATTGTCTTTCTCCAGAATCATCGGCACAATGGGGCCGCTTGACATATAAGCTACAAGTTCGCCATAGAAAGACCGCTCTTTATGGATTTCATAGAATTTTCCAGCTAGTTCTTTGCTTAGTTGTGATTTTTTCATGGCCACAATGCGAAAGCCGGCCTCCTCAATCATTTTGATAATAGCTCCAGTATTTCCTGCACCGGTTGCATCGGGTTTGATCATCGTAAAAGTTCTGTTTCCTGCCATTTTATCTCGATTTTAAATTGTTTCAGAATGCTTAATTCGGCCGCAAAATTAGCTTTTTAGTCCGTAGTGCATAGTCTGCCGTCCATTGTTTTTTGTCTTAATTCAATTTGATAGTTAGCCATAAACTTCGGGCTATGCACTCCCAATTAAAATTGCCATTTTTGCCCCTTCGATGAAAAATTTAGCGGCCTTTAAGTCCTTAATCAGCCAACCAAAGCGGGTCGTAATCACTACCCATTTTAAACCAGATGCCGATGCTTTGGGCTCTTCCCTGGGTTTGGCCGCTTTTCTGAGAAAAAAGAAACATCAGGTATCGGTAATAACCCCAAGCGATTATCCCGATTTTCTTGCCTGGATGCCAGGAAACAGTTCGGTACTTGCTCTTTCTAATCAACACCCCGAAAACGAACAAAAAGCTGCAGCCCTTATTCAAAATGCAGAAATCATCTTTTGCCTTGATTTTTCAAGCTTAGGTCGCATCAACAGTCTGGGAGAAATGATAAAAAAATCAGGAGCAACCAAAGTGCTGATAGATCATCACCTTGAACCTGAGGCTTTTGCTGATTTTGAGCAATGGAATACTGCTTCCGCTTCTACGGCCGGACTTATTTTTGAATTGATTGAAGAGTTGGGAGAAAAGGATCTCATCGATAAAGATGTTGCAACCTGTCTTTATTCAGGGGTGATGACAGACACAGGTGGATTCAGACACAATAATACTCGCCAGCGCGAATTTCTTATAGCTTCCGAGTTGGTCAGTCATGGTGCCGATCCGCACAAAATTGCACAACAGATATATGATACCAATTCACTTGAACGTCTACGCCTTACAGGATATGTGCTGAGTCAAAAGCTAGTCGTGTTGCCTGAATACCGAACCGCGTATATGACGTTGAGCCAGGATGAGTTGAAAAGTTACGGGGCTCAAACTGGCGATACAGAGGGGTTGGTCAACTACGGACTTTCGATCAAAGGCGTTACTATGTCTGTACTGATGTACGATCGCAAAGAGGAAATAAAATTATCATTTCGCTCGTTAGGAGATTTTTCAGTGAATGAACTGGCAAGAAAACATTTTGAAGGCGGAGGACATAGAAATGCATCAGGGGGTTCTTCTAAACTATCATTAGAGGAAACATTAAAAAAATTATTGTCTGTGCTTCCGGAATATCAAAGTCAATTAATAAAAGAGTAACTAAACAATTTAAATCTATACAATGAAAAATTCAGTTTTGCTGTTCGTCTTGGTGGCGATGTTAAGTGTGGCATGTTCCGATACGAAAGAGACCCCATCGGGTTATAAATATACTTTGTTGAGAAAGGGAGATGGAGTAGTTGTTAAACCAGGCCAGATATTAATTATGGATTTTCTTTTCATGGATGGAAAAGATTCAGTTTGGAATGACAGCCGTAAGGCAGCATTCCCTACCATGGTGATGGCCCAGGATTCAGTACCGGCAGGGGATGGCGTACTTGAAATATTTCAATTGCTTAGCAAAGGGGATAGCGTAACGTTTAAAATTCCTGCAAAAATGCTTTTTGAAAAGACCTTTAGAACTCCCCCTCCTCCAGGAGTTGACTCTACAAGTTCATTTACCTTTCATATCGGTGTGACTGATATAGTTTCAGAAGAGAAGGCCCGCGAAATGCAAAATGCAATAGTGGCCAAGCAAAATGAAAAGGCTATGCTTGCCGAGACTGAGCAATTGGTTAAAGACACTACACTGATTGAAAATCATCTGAAAGAAAAATCGTTGGTTGCTCAAAAAACACCTACTGGCATCCGGTACATTATTACAAAGCCCGGTAAAGGAGAAAATCCCAAGACGGGTCAATCGGTAAAAGTAAATTACACCGGCTACCTGTTGGATGGAACTTGTTTTGATAGCAGTGTGGAATCTATTGCTCGTGCAAACAATGTTTTTAACGAAGCAAGAAAGCCCTATGAGCCATTGGAAGTAGTATTAGGGTATCAGCAGGTAATTCCAGGGTGGGAAGAGGCTCTTGGATTGATGAATAAAGGAGCCAAGATGACCGTTTATATTCCCTCTACGCTGGCTTATGGTCCACAAGGAAGAGGTGAGGTTATTGTGGGAAATTCGATTTTGAAGTTTGACATGGAGATGATTGAAATCAAGTAGTTATGAAAAAAATTATCCTTTTATTATTTGTAATTGTTTTAGGATCGGTAGGTTGTTCAAATACCGATGAACCACTCAGTTTTGAAGAACAACTTCAAAAAGATACAGAAGCAATTGACTCTTATCTTACTACCAATAATATTATTGCCTTACAAGATCCTTCAGGATTGCGGTATGTGATAACCACCCAGGGGACGGGTACAAAACCCACCTTAACCAACTCTATCAAAGTTAAGTACAAGGGCACGTTGCTTTCGAATGGACAAATATTTGACCAGGCAAACAGTGCAGTTATTTTCAAACTGAATTCACTGATAACGGGTTGGCAAATTGGCTTTCAACTATTGCCAGCGGGTTCTAAGGCAACCCTGTATGTTCCCTCCGGACTAGCCTATGGAACCAGGGCAGTTGGATCAATTCCTGCAAATTCAAATTTGATTTTTGAAGTAGAGTTGTTTGAAGTTATCTGATATGACTATTTGCTTTGCTACCAACAATGAGCATAAACTAAAGGAGATCCGCGCTCTTTTAGGTAATGAGTTCAGGCTGGTTGGCTTGGCGGAGGTCGGCTGTAACGAAGAGTTGGCCGAGGACCAGACTACACTGGAGGGCAACTCACTTCAAAAGGCTGAGTATGTTTTCCGGAAATCCGGAACTTCTTGTTTTGCGGATGACACCGGACTTGAGGTAGAGGTTCTGAATAATGAACCCGGAGTGTTTTCTGCGCGCTATGCAGGCGAGCAACGAAGTGCCGAGGATAATATGAATTTGCTTTTGAAAAATCTTAGCGGAAAAGATAACCGAAATGCAAGGTTTAGAACAGTGATTACTTTAATCACACCCGAAGGCATTCGGCAATTTGAAGGCGAAGTGCATGGAAAAATTATTGATGAAAAGCGAGGCACAGAAGGATTTGGGTATGATCCGATATTTTTACCCGATGGATTTTCAAAGACGTTGGCCGAGATGACGTTGGAAGAAAAGAGCGCAATCAGTCACCGCGCCCGGGCGTTCAAAAAGTTAATAGCCTATTTAAAAGGTCGCAAGACATCATCTGTGCATCATGAATAAGCCATTCACCATAGGGATTACAGGCGGAAGCGGTTCAGGTAAAACGTATTTTCTTCAAGGCCTGTCTTCTTATTTTAAGCCTCATGAAATTTGTCTTATCTCACAAGACAACTATTATAAATCGCGCGATCAGCAACCTATTGATGAAAACGGAGTCAAAAATTTTGATTTGCCGGTTTCAATTGACCGTGAAGCTTTTCAGCAGGATTTACTGAAACTGAAAGCCGGGCAAAATGTTATCAAAACGGAATACACCTTCAATAACCCAACAGCCGAAACTAAACTACTGGAATTTAAGACTGCACCCATCATTGTAGTAGAAGGATTGTTTGTTCAGTATTTTGAAGAGATCTCAGATGAACTGGATCTGAGGGTTTTTATTGAAGCCAAAGATCACGTGAAGTTGGGCAGACGAATAAAACGCGACCAGGTAGAGCGGGGTTATGATATTGATGATGTATTATATCGATACCAATATCATGTTATGCCCGTGTACGAGCGCCTTATTGAACCCCTTAAACATAATTCAGATCTGGTAATCCCCAACAACAGTAAATTTGAGCGTGCGCTGGATGTTTTGGTTGGGTATCTTAAATCCCGGTTAACAGGTGTTGCAAATTAGTTTCTAAACCCTACTTTTGTGGTCTTCCAAATTTAAAGAAGTGCGAAATAGATCTATTTATAGAGGTTTTTTGATAGCGGCAGGCCTGTTGGCTGTGTTGGTTATCATTTTGTCTCATACCTATATCTTGCGCGTTGAGGAAGGAAAGCAGACAGCCACAGAACAGGCGGGGGAAACAAAGGAAGGAAAAACAGTACTTACAGTTCCTGCAGAAGCCTTAACTCAAGGAAGCCTGGTTCGTGTAGATGAGCAGGTTCCGGTCAGTGTGATTGAAATTCTTGGGGAACCTCAGAAAATTCAAAATTTTGTACCTCGATCAGAGGTTATTTTCAGCAATCTTTTTAAGACACTCTTCAGGGTTCTTATTGCGCCTAACGCGCCCTAATCTATTTCTTTCCTTTATTTCTTTTTGATTTGCGAGTTGGATTCGCAGTCAAATTCTATTCAACAGTTAACAATCAAATTCTAATTAATTTTTATGCGTAACAAAGGTGTAGTTGTTTTTTTGGGCATAGTCATAACATTGCTCTGTTTGTATTATTTATCCTTCACATTCGTCTCACAAAGAGTAGACAAGGATGCTATTAAGTATGCTACTGATCAGAAAGGATCGTTGAATCTTGCCAAGAAGCAAATCTATCTGGATTCCATCTGGAACCAGCCTGTGTATAATCTGTTTGGTGCGGAGTACACATATAAAGAAGTAAAAGAAAATGAATTGAGCCTCGGCCTCGATTTGCAGGGTGGAATGCACGTGGTTTTGGAAATTTCACCGGTTGATATTATTAAAGGCTTAAGCGGAAATAACCAGGATGAGAGTTTTCTGGCTGCTTTGCAAAAGGCCAGAGAGATGCAAAAGACCAGTACTGATAGTTATGTAAGTCTTTTCTACAAAGCATTTAAAGAGGCTAATCCAGATAAGTCCCTTGCATCACTTTTCACATCAGCAGCCAACAAAGACCGCGTAAAGTTGACCGATAGTGATGAAACAGTGTTAGCCTTCTTGAACACAGAAGTTGATGGTGCAATTGATCGTTCCTTTACGATCCTTAAAACCCGTATCGATCAGTTTGGAACTTCCCAGCCCAACATTCAGAGACTTCAGGATAAAGGAAGAATTCAAATTGAAATTCCTGGTGCAGATAACCCACAACGGGTACGCAAATTATTACAAGGCGTAGCACGTTTGGAATTCTGGGAAGTGGTAGAAGCATTTGATCCACAGTTAGGTCAATCCCTTGCGGGCATTAATCAATTTTTGCTGAATGAGCAGAATCAAAAGAAGGCCCTTGCGGTAACAGATACCAAAAAGGAATTGACCCCCACGACTCCTGCTGACACAGCTAAATCAGCTCTTGAGAAGCAGCTAGGTCAGCTTCGCGACAGCTCAGTAAGTTCATTGGATTCTCTCCGTCTTGCAACATCGTCACCCATCTTTGCTTTAAGCAATCCGAATGCTCCATTCTTGTATCAGATAAAAGATACAGCTGAGATCAACCGTATTTTGAGAAGACCAGAAGTAAGAAATCTGTTGCCACGCACCATCGGTTTCTTCTGGGATGTAAAATCAGATCCAAACGTAACTCCTGGTGTTGAGGACATTCAATTGAACTTTGTGAATCTGGGACGTAACGGCAAACCGTTGTTGACAGGTGAAGTAATCAACGATGCGCGCCTGGATTACGATCAGTTTGCACGCCCTGCAGTAAGTATGACTATGAATGCTTCCGGTGCCAGAAGCTGGGCTAAAATAACAGCTGCTGCTGCCGCCAAGCAGCCGCAAGGAAGAATTGCTATTGTACTTGACAATTATGTTTATACAGCACCCAACGTACAGGGCGAAATTCCAAATGGTAACTCACAGATCTCCGGAAGTTTTGAATTGGAAGAAGCGAAAGATTTGGCCAACGTATTGAAGGCAGGATCCCTTCCAGCACCAACCCGTATTGTTGAGGAAGCTATTGTTGGCCCAAGCTTAGGGAAAGTTGCACAGAATCAAGGCTTAATTTCCATGGGCTGTGGATTGGCTCTTGTAGTGATATTCATGGTTGCTTATTATTCAAAAGGTGGTTGGGTTGCCAACATTGCGTTGTTGTTCAACATCTTTTTTATTCTTGGAATTCTTGCACAGTTTAATGCAGCGTTAACATTGCCCGGTATTGCTGGTATCGTTCTTACCATGGGTATGGCCGTGGATGCAAACGTTTTGATTTATGAGAGGATTAAGGAAGAAATGCGCCTGGGTCGCAAACTCAGAGAAGCTATCAATAAAGGGTATTCACGTGCCTTCACTACAATTCTTGACTCAAACTTAACTACGTTCATTACGGCAGCGGCACTATTCATTTTGGGCCAGGGTCCATTAAAAGGATTTGCTATCGTATTGATGATCGGTATCGCGACCTCTTTCTTTTCAGCTGTATACATTTCCCGCGTTATTATTGAGTGGATGGTGCGTAAAGGCGATGAAGCTAATGTTTCTTTCGATAGCGCATTAGGAAGAATGGTTAAAAAGAGAAGAGAGTTTGACTTCATTGGATTTCGTAAAAAAGCGTACTTGTTTTCAGGAGCTATTGTGGTGATTGGGTTTATCTTGATTGCAGTACAAGGCTTGAACATGGGCGTGGATTTTAAAGGCGGTCGCTCATATGTAGTAAAATTCAATCAAGCGGTAGTTGCCACGGATATGAAAGTAGCTTTAAGTGAGAGCTTTGAAAATACTGGAGTAGAAGTGAAAAGTTTTGATGGGAATAACGTGATGAAAGTAACAACAGCTTATCTGGTGGATGATGAATCGGATGGAGCCGATGACAAAGTAAAGAGTGCCTTGATTCAGGGAATCAAAAAATTCAATGGATTAGAGTATACTGAAAACGATGCCCAGGTTGATGATGGACATTTCACTATCGCTTCATCTTCAAAAGTAGGAGCAACCATAGCTGATGATATTAAAGGTTCAGCCTTTGAGGCGGCTATTGCTTCCCTGGTTTTAATTTTCCTTTACATTTTGGTCCGTTTCAAAAGCTGGACCTATAGTGCGGGTGCAGTTGTTGCAACGGTTCATGATACCCTATTTGTAATAGCTTCATTTGCAATTGCAGGAGCATTTGGAATTTCTTTTGAGATAGATCAGGTATTTATCGCGGCTATATTGACGGTTATAGGTTATTCAATCAACGATACGGTAATCATCTTTGACAGGATCAGAGAGTATCTGGGCTTTGGGGCAAATCATGATCGCGCTAGGGTGTTCAATGATGCGATTAACAGCACGTTGAGCAGAACCCTGTTAACATCTGGTACTACTTTAATTGTGGTGATTATATTGTTAATATTCGGTGGCGAGGTCCTTCGCGGATTTTCATTCGCACTTTTTATAGGTATTGGTGTTGGTACATTCTCATCTATTTTCATTGCTGCTCCGGTAGTTTTGGATTTGGAGAAGACTCCAGCCATTGCGAAAAAACAGGTAGCTAAAGCGGCCTGATTATAAGCATTTAGTTCATCGGGGAGGCAGACTATTAAAGTCTGCCTCTTTTTTTTTGTAAATTTGATGTGAGCCTGATTTAATCCAATTCTAATCTGGATTGATATAGGCTCCTGTAATTTTGAATGATGAAGATTCTGCTAATTGAAGATGAGAGAAAAACTATTCAGTTTATCAAGAAAGGACTGGAAGAGAATGGATATAAGGTAGATGCTGCTGAGGATGGGAAGGCAGGTAAAAATCTTGCTTTTCGAAATCAATACAACCTTATTATTACCGATGTTATTTTGCCAGAGTTAAATGGACGTGATCTTTGCAAAGAATTACGCACGGCAAAAATCGAAACTCCCATACTCATGCTTACAGCGCTGGGCGATACAGATGATGTAGTGGCTGGTCTGGATAGTGGAGCGGATGACTACCTGGCGAAGCCTTTTGAGTTTAAAGAATTATTAGCGCGAATCCGTTCACTTACCAAACGGCAACCCCAGGTACAACTTAATGAGAATCAACTTCGCATTGCAGACTTGGTTCTGGATATTAATGATAAAAGCGTTGTCCGGGCCGGAAAAAGAATTGATCTTACTTCGAAGGAATTTTCGTTATTGGAATATTTTTTACGAAATCAGGGTCGCGTAATCCCCCGCGCTGAACTTTCCAAGCATGTTTGGAATGTAGATTTTGATACCGGCACTAACATGGTGGAGGTGTATGTAAATTACCTTCGAAAAAAAATAGACAAGGATTTTAACGGTAAACTCATTCATACCCAATTTGGAATGGGTTATATTTTAAAAGAAGCATAGTGCAAATCAGAACCCGGCTTACGTTGCAGTTTACAGTGCTGGTAAGTACCATCGTACTGTTGTCCTTTTTTGCTATTTATTTTTTCACCAAACAATTTACCCAACAGGATTTCTCCAGAAGGCTAAGGGAGAAAGCAATAACCTCCGCTATTCTTTTGATTAAAGTTGAGCAGGTCGATACTATTCTTCTAAAAATAATTGACCGTGCCAAACGCGACAACTTGTATCGCGAAAGTATTAGAGTATACGATCAGGGAGGAAAGGAGATCTACTTTAGTGGAGATACAGTAAAGTTGGGAATCAATGAACAAATTTTCAATGAAGTAAAAGCAGAAGGGGAGAGAAGTTTATTACATAAGGAATACACGGTAGCCGGCATACCATTTAGCGATGGAGATAAGGAATATGTAATTATTGCTTCCGCTGAAGATGTAATTGGATTTAACCGATTGGTGGATTTGCAACGACTCCTGATTGCTTTGTTTATCATCTTAATTGTACTCGTTGCTATTTCCGGATGGGTTTATGCAGGCCGAGCCTTGCAACCGATCAAGAGAATTATCAATGATGTACAAAACATATCTCCGCAAAATCTTAGTCAACGATTGGAGGAAAGCCAGCATCCGGATGAGATGGGGAAATTGATTTTTATTTTTAATGGGTTACTTGCTCGTATTGAAAATGCTTTTCAATTGCAGAAAATGTTTGTGTCCAATGTTTCGCACGAACTGAAAAACCCGTTGACCAACATTACAT
>DAOOCD010000131.1:0-9849 GCA_035408225.1 Cyclobacteriaceae bacterium
TTAAAGAACTATGGGTATTTCCGACTCGAATTTACAGAAAAAAGGTTGCGTAATCGAATCGTCCCTCCAATTAGTCACTTTGATTTCAGCCCGGTTATTCTGTTGATCATTCTCCAAATCATTGAAAGAATTTTATTGAAATTCCTATCATGAGCAGGAAAAGAAAGTACGAACTCCACGACGGAAAGACAGGGGCGGCAATTGCTGTACGTATAACACCACGTACGGCCAAGAATGAGATTTTTGCTATCATGGATGATGGGACAGTAAAAATAAGACTGACCGCTCCGCCAGTGGATGGCAGAGCAAACGAAGCCTTAATAAAATTCTTATCAGAAGTGCTTGATGTGCCCAGTTATCAAATTGAGATTGTCGGTGGACAAACCGGGCATGACAAGCTGATTTCAATTATCGGGATGACTTCAGAGAGCGTTCAGCAAAAAATTCTACAACACCTTGCGCGATAAAGAACAATTCGCATAGAACAAATCTCGTTGCAAGAGCAAGGCAACCTCACGCAAGTTCCCAGGGCGGCAAACCAGTGCCTCCAAGGCAGCCGGGATTTGAGAACCGCCCTGTTTTATAAGGTAGCGTAATCCTAATAATTGCAAAGGGTAATCTTGTGAATGAATGAGAGTACCCAATAAATCACTTGAGTTCCCTTTATAAGGGGAATCTGAACTAATCGTTTCGAGGAAATGGAGAATTGTGGGGTTTTTGCCCAATGGGGGTAAGGGACGAGGAATAAAAGGGGCTGGGCTCCATTGGTTTTCGATGGCCTGGGCTGCAGCATCCCTTACCATCCATGCGTGATCAGTGCTGTTAAGATGGTGAAGTTCTTTTACGGACCAGTCTTGATTGATCATTCGTAGACCAGCAATTGCGTTACGCCGACAATTGGAGTCCTCTAAGGTTGCATACCGCTGTAATTGTTCAAGCCCTTCATCCCCTTCAAGAGACATTAAAACGCCTATGTTTTGCCCCCCTAACCCGTGCATTTCGAAATCGATCAGAGAAGCCCTATCAAGTTCAGGATGCCTGATGAGCATGAGCAAAGCCAGTTCTCTCAGCATAGGTAGATCACTGGAAAGGAATGGCGCGAGGAGATCGGCGTATTTTGCTTCTCCGCTAAGACCGACGAGCAGAATGATCAGTTGAGAAGTGTCTATATCAGTAGATGATGAGAAATGCTTCAGGAGGTAAAAGAGAATGTTTTCCTGTGAATAAAAAATGAGGTTAGCGGCAAGATAACGCGTGGAAAGCGGCAATTTGAGCGAGGTAACAACCTTCGCGATTTTTTCTAAGCCAGAGCTACTGAGTACCTTTTTATTCTTTTTTACCAGGATATGCTCTAGCGTTAATAGCAAATTCATGTCATTAATTTGCTCGGATCTTTGCACCCATTCTCCCAGGTAATGGGTCTGGTGAGAGAGTTGCGTGATCCTGTCTTCAATCGGGGAACACAATAACCTGACGGGATCGAGAACCAATGGATGGCTGTCTGACATAGCCAATAAATGGCAATTCAACTCGGCGTTTAACAGTCGAAGATGCCCATCTGGGTTACTGATAAGAACTCGGTTGTTTATCAGAGCATCAATTGCCTTTTCACCTGAAATCGTTAAGGAGGGTACGTCGTTGCTTGGAGGTAAGCGGACCAATCCTTCCGACTGAAACAGGCTGGAACCGTTCTCTAAAGGATGGGCATAACTTCTTAACAGAAGGACCAGTTCATGTGCCGATAGCTTATTCCCGGTCACGTAGCGGATGTAAGGTTCCACGAAGGATTTCTCTGACTTACTGGATGGAAATAGATAGGAAAAGACCTGAATGGTTGTACTGAATAATTCAAGTGAGGGTTTAAATTGTTTCACCCAACCTTGTACAACTTCTTTTTCCAGTAGGCTGGAGTTGTCTAAGAAAAGGCCGCATATTTTTAACGCTAATCTCTTGTTTTCTTCCAGGGAAGGAGGTTTGAGATAAAAAGAGACGAAACCGGCTTTAATTAAATTCCCTGTATAAAACGGGCCTGAAACCGTAATTATTTGGACGGATGGGTTTTGTATTAGAAATTCTTGGATGCGAATAACATACTCATCAAATTCTTCAGGTTCTAATTCATCAAGCCCATCTAAGCAGAGCAGCAATCTTTTTTGGGAACGATATTTTTCAATGATGGGCTCAAGGCCGTTTTTTTTATTAATGGCACTGCGAGCCCCTATACTGTCAAGAATAGCATTTTCAAGCGTTTTTTCAGTTCCAGAAAAAGTGAGATTTCTGGCATGAATGAAAATAGGTAAAAACTGATTTAGCTCAACAACAGGGCATCTTCCTTCCAAAAGCTCAATTACCAGGTTGGCAATGGTACAAGATTTTCCAGATCCGATACGCCCTTTGAGCACCACATTACATCCACCTGACAGAGCTTCACCGAGCGAAAGCAAAGGGAAGGGGTACTCTATTGCCAATTCTGGTATTTCGGCGATAGCGAGAGGTTTAAGCAACAAGCCATGTATTTCTTCAATATCCACTGATGGATCAAGGTAGAGTGGGTTACTGATCAATTTGCGAGAGATAAAAAGGTCACTCAACCGGCAAAAGAAAGCGAGCAAGTGTGAGCTTTCAGCCTCGCGCAAGAGAAATTTTCTGAGCTCTTGCTCATCATTGCGGTTTATTCCTGATTTTTTCTTTGCTTTATGCTTGTGTTTCTTGAAAAACAATAGGACATTGCGGCGTTTAATAAACAAAGTTAATAAGATACCTGCGGTTATGCCTATGATGAGCGATAATAAATCAGGCTTAAACATACAGGTCTCTAACCTAATCTGCGTAAAGAATCCTGCCGCAGGTTGGGCAAGAGATAATATCAATTCTGGATTTGGCTGATTGGCATTCCGCAGGGGTTAAAGTTGAACCGCAGACTGAGCACATTTGGTCTTCGATTTTTGAGACAGCGATACCTTTTTTCTTACTTCTTAAGGCATCATAAAGATTGAATAAATCATCGCCAACCTGAGAGACCACCAGGTCACGTTCTTTAAAAAGATGCTGATGGATAGTTATGAGCTCTCGCTTTTCTTCAACAAGGAGAGCGTTTATATTCAATTGTTCCAATTCGGCTGTTTTTAAGCGATCCAAAGAAAGAGCCAGCGCTTCTTCCAGTGATTCGATTTTCACCATCAATTCAAGTTGTTCATCTTCAAGGTCGGCGATATTTGACTGAATAAATGCGATTTCTTTTTGCAGATCCTGTAATTCTTTGGGATTTTTAATTGTACCGGAATAAAGAGAGGATTCGGATTGTTCGAGCTTATTTCTCCGGTTGAGCAAATTGTCTTCGATACGATTCATCTCAATCCTCAGCACACTGAGTTCTTCCGATAACTTATCTGTTTCATTTTTTATCGATTTAACCGTTGTGTCATTGGATAAGGAAGTTTCGATTGATTCAAGACGGGTCGTGTTCGCCATAAGACTGGAATCGATTTTCTGCAGTTGATACAGATGAAAAATTGAACTCATAAATAGCCCTTTGAATTATCTGTGCTTATTATACAAACAAAACTGGAAGATGAAAGCAATCTTCCAGTTTTGTTTTGTGCACAAAAACCAATAGATCAGTCCTCTTCTTTTAAAAAGGTTCTCCATTGGCTGTGAATTCCATCTGCGGTTACGCCAAAAAACAAACGGAAGCCATCTTCAGACCGATAAACCAGGTCAAAAAGGGTGTTTTTTCCTTGAGAATACTGCCGTATTAATCCATAATTACCCTGCCAGGTTATTGGCAGTGTATCCATATGGGGAATAAGCTCGTTGTACCTGGTAATGGCGTAGTGCCAAAGTCTTCGTGCTGAAGCCACTGTGACATTTTTTACGATGTTACCGTTACGCAAGTCGCGCATGGTGAAGAAGCTTTTACCGCCACGAATTACGGGCGTAATGACTTCGACCCCTGTGCGAGGTTCGATTCGCTCGTGAGAAATCTCTTCCGAAGGTAAGAGGTGAGCCACCATCTTCTGGGAAGAGAGCGGAAGTAGATCCATTTGAGGTTCACCCGCATGTCCTTTTCCTCTTAAAACAAGCGTTACGATTTCGTCACGAACAGCGATATTGGTCTCATCCTCGTCACGAATGTAAATCTTGTTTTCATCTAGCGCGTACGGCGCATCATCACCACGCGGGATCAAGATACGAATGATGGTTTGGTTCTTGTGTTTTTGAAGATCAATTGTGAGGTGGGTTGGCGGGCTTATTCTGTTCTGTATTTCTCTTTCAAGTTGTTTGACCGCTTGATCTGGGTTTGAAATGCCGACGACAGGTTTCGCTGAATTGCTGGAAACGCCCAGATATAAAGTACCTCCATTTGTGTTAAGAAAAGCGCATATGTCGGCGAGAACAGCGTAAAGGTTACCTCCTCGAACATTCAGGTTTTCATGAAAATCCTGGATGATATTCGGTCCTTCGTCCCGGGCGAGCTGAATGAAATCTGAAACGGGCTCCAAAGAAAGTCTGTGAGGGCGTGTGCGGGAAAAATCATTTGAATTAAACAATTCATGCAGGCTCTCAAAGGACAAATCCTGCAGGAATACTTCAGTGGAACGATCGCCTATACCCAGGTTCTTTTTTCTTACAGGATCGGTTGTGAGCCGGTGAGCATCAGACCCCTGGATGCAGTGCATGCGCCGGGGATATTCTGGTTTTGTTCCATTGAAAAACGCCGCTGTTGTTCGCGTCCCTTTTTGATCGAGATCAGTCACTTCTAGTGCGTGCAGGTGAGAATCCTGGGTGTACGCAATTCGGGTTTGACCGCCGAAACTTAAGCCTCGCATGGCGACACCATTGGTTGAATTGGCGTGAGCCGCAATAACGATGCCCCCTGCTTCATTGATGACACGGTAAGCGGTGATAACATCAACTGAGGCCCCGATGGCGGGGTTTCCGTCATCCAGCCCTCCGGGAGAAATTCCCAGGTCAAGAAGGACATGTTCAATTTCACGCACTGTTTTTTGAGGAGAAAATAAACCGAGGATGTGAAACCCGAAAGTAGCGGTAAACTCAAAACCAGGCAACAGAAGCATTTTCTTTTTCAACCGTCGATACTCTTGCAAGTTTTTGCTTTCTTCTGGAAGAAGACGACCTAGTTTTTCTAGTAATTCGAGTTGTTCGATCTCGTTTCGCAAGCGAGCGTACCCAGAAATTGTGTTGTGGTCAGTGAAAGCGATGATATTCAGATCGCGTTTTTCGGCTCTTTGTAATATATCTAAAAGCGTTACCTCCGGTTGTTGATAGTCCAAAGAAGCCGGTGTATGGATGTGAACATCCATTACATACCATTGTTTTTGTTTTTTAGGAGTTATATTGAGAGATTTCATTCTTTTTAAGTTAAATGGCGC
This sequence comes from Cyclobacteriaceae bacterium, assembly GCA_035408225.1. Classification (GTDB taxonomy): domain Bacteria; phylum Bacteroidota; class Bacteroidia; order Cytophagales; family Cyclobacteriaceae; genus ELB16-189. Next base: position 5,394 of record DAOOCD010000131.1, read on the forward strand.
CCTCGGTGGGAGTCGAACCCACAACCATCGGATTAGAAGTCCGGTGCTCTGTCCATTGAGCTACGAGGGCAGTGTTTAGCGACAGGGGCGAATTCCCTTGTAAACCTGGGATCCGGATAAAGTACGCAGAATTGTTTCTGCCGGCTTGCCTATTTTATCAGACAATTCCAGGGGGCTTAATGGCGTATTGCCATTGGCTAAAAATACACGAAAGATGGCATCGACCAAGGCGGTTTGGGTAGAATAAAAGCCATCCTGTTTAGCACAATGGTCCATTAAAGTGGATTGCAATCCATCGACTTGGATAATCTCGGCGGTAACAGGGTCAACCCAGTCAATGAAGAACTCATTACTTTGATTTGCAAACAAGCCTTGATGTTCTGGGCACAAGCAAGAAAACAGGAAAACACGCCAATTAGCGTCGTGAGTTTTCCACCAATCAAAGTCGATATGGTAGGTGGTGTTAATCGATGGTTTTACAAAACTAAAAGTCCTCTGGTCTGTCATAGGGCCATGTTTTCGTTCAATTTGAAGTAGAGGTCACCGAGATGCGTTGCCCAGGGTTGTGAGTGAAGTACAGATAGAATTGTGCTGGGAGGGGTGCGTCTGATGATATTTACCGCTGAATACAATTCCTGGGCGTGTATCTGGTTTTGTGTGTTCAGTTTGCCAATTTCACGCATTATGGTCAAAATCACTTTTTCAATTGGCTGTTTAAATTTGTTAGATGCCCATATATGATCCAGTGCGTTGACGTCCGGTACCATGATGGCCATACGCTCGTCATACGTACAGCTGATGACCTGTTTGAGCAGAGCAAAAACAATCCCTCCATCTGTTCCAACCAATACTGTGCGAATCCAATCACGAGAGTTCTTATTCTTGTGAGTCTGAATATTCACTTCACCCGGGGTGCTACTTTTAGATAGGGTTATAAAACTTCCGGGGATTACGCCCTGTTGCTCGTACCAGTTCTTAAGGCCATAAATGTAATGGTTAGGTCTGACTACCCAGCCGTCGAATTTTTGAAGAGAAGGAAAATCACAAAATTGAAATTTTACTCGAGGTGTCTCGTAAGCGGTTGGAAAAATGTTCTTGTTACGCTCCGTTAATGGCAGCGTACCGGCTCGCCAATGCGGGTAGGTTAGACTGATGGTTACTTCAGTTTTCAGGCTGTCTGATGGATACTGTTCCATTTCATCATCAACAAGCGCAGTTAATTCTGTCAAATTGGGAATTAAATCAGGATTGTCAGGTAAAGAACCCGCGAAATTAAGCGTAAGAGGTGGGTTTTGAACTTCAAGAGGTTCAAGCCGTTTTAAGAACCAAAGCGTTACTCCTGCCGGGCCAACTTCATCAAACCTGCCATCTTGTTCAAGGGCAAAATTCATTGAAAATTCGGTAAGTTTTGCGTTATTGCTTAAAGGTAATTCAATTTGGGAAATTAATTCGGCAGTCGTAAAGGGTCCGCCGCCCGCCATTTCGAGCACTGCTTCGCATAAATTCAAAGGGCCGATACCAATGTCGAATATGAGTGCCCTCGGGAAGTATTGGCGGGCAATACAGATCAGATCCGGATTGTTTTCAAGAGATTTTGATAATTTTTCAGCCAGAATTTGACCATATTCGCTAAAAACGTAATCGGCATCAAGGAGAATATTCTTTTCAGTTGGTGTTGGATTATTGAGAATATGGTCCGGTAAATTTGCCGCAAAAAAGAGATGCTCGCCTGTTGACATCTCTACTTCAATCACCTGTAAATCAGGGTACGCAGGATTAAGCCCGCTACGTGTTGACTTAACCTCTCCGCTTATTTGCCCCTTGGCTGGAAAAATGAGCTTATCACCAATGGAATAAGTTTTTTCCGGCAGGTAATGAGCGCCTTTATTCGAATTTTCAACTAACAGAGCACGTTCTTTCTCAGCGATTTTTTGGCGAATGAGGAATTTGGTGATTTCAAACTTGTCTAATGGAGATTCTGTTTCTAGTAAATAGTTGTAAATGTCTTCCAGGTCGTTAACTGAAATTTGGTAACCTTCCCAAAAATTAGCGTTAATTGTCATACGAAAAATACCATTCCTGAATATAAAAATACCATATGATTATACCTTAGGTTGAAATGAATTAAGGATACTCTCTACTTAACCACTCAAGAGGGTCTACTTGAACTTCATTCACCCAGAGCTCCCAATGCAAATGCGCTCCTGCACCGAGATAATCTCCGGCCCCATTTACCCGGCCAGTATTGCCAACAGTTCCAATCACGTCTCCGGTGTTCACGCGATCACCTAACTTAACCTTTAGAGTGTCTTGGTGGAAAAAGCCGCTAAAAACACCCCAGCCGTGGTCGATAAAAACAGCATTGCCTCTTACAGTTAAAGGCCCAGCAAAAACAATGAGACCTGGCGCTGGAGCAGAAACCGGTAAAGTCATACCGCCAGCGAAATCAACACCGCCGTGAAAACGCACTTCTGGGTCATCGTTATACCATCTGCGAGTCCCGAACAAGGAATTGTATTCTTGATAAACAGCAGGCGAACTGAAAATGCCAGACCAATACTTGAAAGGTGTTTTTTGCGATACCAAAGAAAAGACCAATTCATTTTCAGGTTCTGTTATCGTTGGATCTAAAGTTTTTGGATCAACCAATAAAGGTGGGTCTTGATCAAAAAAACCGGGTTGCAACAATACCATCTGACGATATGAGTGTTCTGTGCCATCAGCCAGCGTCACGTTGAGATTAAAATCGACCAACCCGGGTTCCGCCAAAGCATGAATTCCCTGGAGCGCGTAATAATGATTCGGAGACTCACTATTAAAAATCAGCTCATGATCGCCGATACTTCCTTGTAACAGCAAAGGCGATTGAGAAGATACGGACACTACTTCTGTGGATCCTTGAACCATGGGTAGGGGATCAAGGGATACCTCTTCAAGAAGAGGAGCAAAAAGGTTGATCGCCCGAGATTTTTCTGAGCTGATAGAAAAAATGATTTTATCCACAAAGCTGAGATTTAAATTTTGTATTTGGTTGAGCAGGTTGAGCGTAGAAAGGTTCTTGAATGAACGCGCAGCGCTTTCAATTCCGGTCTCATTTTGTCTGGTAATGGAGACAGGGAGCAACAAGGAGTTGTTTGGACGTACGGCAACAATCAATGTAGAACCTGGATAAACACTTGTTGGTGAAAGTAAATGATTCAATTGAATTATTTGGTCAACGTTCACGCCGTACTTAATTGAAAGCGAAAAAAGACTTTCTCCGAGCTGGGGGGTAACGATTTCAAAGATCCCTGAAATACCAGAATAACCAGGGATGTTGATAATTTGTCCGGGGCTGATTAAATCAGGATTGTTTATATTATTAATCTTCAATATTTCGGTGATTGTAGTATCGAAGAGGGTAGCAATGGAACCTAGCGAATCCCCTTCGCGGATAATATACACAGGGTATTCGGTCTCGTGTTGGGCAAAGACCGAGTGAAAATTCACGAGGAGTGTTATAACAAGGAAAATAGGGATTAGTCTATTTTTCATTGGAGATTATTAACCGATCGCCAATTGAGATATCAGCGAGCCTACTTTCATGTAATTCGAGTATATGGCGGGCGGGTTTACTGGGAGCATAAAACGGATGCCAGCGCTGCGCTAAAACTTTATCCACTACGGAGTAGTTTTCATCTAACCAAAAAACCGCAAGATTGAAATTCACAAAAAACATATGGATTGCAGAATTGACTATTGAAGAAGTTGTCCCCGGAAAGAAAAGGCCATAGTCCGCATCAAGAGTGTTTTTAAACATAAAACCCAGCAGCCTGGTACTAAATGTCTGACAAAGACCAGCGGTTATCCGAAAAGCCGGATTCGATTCAAGATAAATTTTGACGGATTTCAATGGCTGTTGTATCATACTTAAATTATACTTGGTGAAGTTTACCATAAGGAATTAGTACAATGAGAATCACAACCTGGAATGTCAATGGTTTCAGAGCAGTCCTAAAAAAAGATTTCAAAAGAAGTGTGCAGATGGTCTCTCCAGATATCCTTTGTATTCAAGAAACAAAGGCAAAACTCGAGCAAATTACCGATGAGGATGTCCAATTACCCGGCTATGTCTTCATATGGAATGCTGCCGACAAACCAGGCTATAGTGGCGTAGCAACTTACATAAAGGAAGGCATTTCCTATGAAGGTGCATCAAAACTCCTCGGCCACGAGGAATTTGATGTGGAAGGACGCACCATAAAAATTGAAATGGAAAACCTGGTGCTTTTTAATGTCTATTTTCCCAACGGGCAAAGAGGTGCGGAGCGGGTAGATTTCAAGTTAAGATTCTACGAAATGCTTTTACAGCTATGCACTGATTACCACAATAAGGGAAAAGAAATAATTATTACCGGTGATTTTAATACTGCTCACAACGAAATCGACCTGGCAAACCCGAAAGAAAACAGTAAAA
>DAOOCD010000132.1:0-9847 GCA_035408225.1 Cyclobacteriaceae bacterium
CAAGCCGCCCGAAAAAATCTCAATAAAGATTTTTTTATGCCATAGAAATCGATGCTTGAAGAATTTTAAAATTGAAGCACCGTCTCCTGAAAGGGACGGTGCGGACTAACACCTCGCCCTTATTGGTGTTGTGCGTAGGCAGTGCATTGGCTCCCACCAACGAGCAAGAAGTTACGAGGATTTATTGGTGATTGATCCACCACTTCAAACGAGCTGGTGAATTGAAGAGATAACTTACATTAAAATGCGAATCAATTCGATCGATCTCTTCCAGTCCCCGCATAAGGAGCCTAATTTAATCGTCCCGATATCTATCGGGAGTGCGGAAGGAATGGCGTGAGATTTAATTCAGCTCCGTTGCGGTGGACTCGGCCATGCGGCCGTGGAGCAAATACATTTACATTGAAGATTATAATAGGAATCGTTCTACCATGTTGCCAGTGGTCTAAGTTATCACCGATTCACTAAATAAGTCAAGTATCGTCTCCCGTCAGGGACGATACGAAAACAAAACGCATCGTCCTCGTTGAGAGACGATGCTTGAAGAAAATGCTGTCTTAAAATTTAAGCACCGTCTCCTGAAAGGGACGGTGCGGACGAACTACTCACTTTTACACACACCTACTCCAATCCTTCCGGAACCAGCGGCCTTTGCCACAGACAAACCAATATTTCCACCAGCCAGAATAATATCCCGCTCCGGCCCTACATCCGAGAGATGCACTTTTATACAAGCTTCTAACTTAACAAGATCAGCATATTGAATTGTTGATTCATCAGCCAGTTGACTGAAAGTAGTTTCACTGATTCCAGTTTTTGCATCGACCGGGTTTAACAAGGCCGCAACATCTGCTGCTGGGGTAGTAATGTCTCCCAAATGCAAATGAACCGGCAATTTAGAATTGCCCGAAGTACCTTGTAAACTCACCAGCACTGTTGAGGTGCCATCCCTGCGCTCCTTTATTGTCACCGTGCCTGACACATCATATTGAGACCCCGATTGCAGCGAGTACGTAGTTTCATTTCCAGTGAATTCGCTGGTATTTTCATTCTCCTGGCACGAAAACCAAATCATACCACACAACACAATTCCGATAACCCTTTTCATAGCCACAATTTATACTGTTTAAAGTTATTAAAATTTGTTCAAACCCTAACCCAACACCCCTGTTTTGCCGTTAGATTTGGTTTAAATCCGTGATTTGGCATGGATATGGTATATTCGTGTTAACGAACCTAAGTATCTTTTAATTCTGTGAAACGACTAATATTTCTTGTTCTCATCATCGGAGGATGTAGTCCATCCGTAACAAATTCTTCTCTGAAATCGAATTTGCAGAGTACACGCCCGGAATGGCTAACCGCTAAACCCGTTCAGCCCAGTTATTATATAGGAATCGGGCATAGCACAAAGGATGGATCCAATAATTACATACAATCGGCTAAAAAAAGTGCCCTGGAAGATCTGGTTTCTGAGATTAAGGTAAATATCTCATCCACTTCCGTACTCAGTCAGATTGATATAAATAAGGAATTTCAGGAAAAATATGAGCAGATTATTCAGACCACGGTAGCTGATGAAATCCAGGAATTTGAGCAGGTCGATTCGTGGGAAGATGACAGAAATTATTGGGTTTATTATCGCCTTTCAAAGCAGCGCTATAAGGATATTAAGGATCAGCAAAAACGGGATGCTGTTGCGCAGGGGCTTGACTTTTTTACCAAAGCGAAGGAGTCCGAGAGAAAAGGCGAACTCGTCTTGTCTTTAGGATTTTATTATCAGGGATTCAGAGCCATTGAAAAGTATCTGGCAGAGCCAATCCGACTGGAATTTGAGGGCAAAGAGATTTTGTTGACCAATGAAATCATAGCCAGCATGCAATTGCTTCTGGATAAAATTGAACTCTCCGTAGACCCGCATGAAATTATTCTGAACCGAAGGGTGGCACAAAATGATTTGGCTGTTATGACCAAAGTCGTGGAAAAGAATTCACGCAAGATTATTTCTGATTTACCATTATCAGCAGCCTTTGAAAAAGGAGCGGGTGATGTATTTCCAACGTATAAAACGGATGGTTCAGGTCAGGCGAAAATTCTCCTCACAAAGATAAGTTCTCGCGATCTGGAGCAAACGGTAGCCGTTAAAGTAGACATGATGAGTTTTGCGGGGCAAGAGGGCTCAGATATTTATTCGCTGGTAGCCAGAAAGATGGTGGTGCCGAAAGCTACTGTATTAATGAAAGTACAGCGCCCATTGGTTTATATTACGGCCACTGAAAAAAGTCTGGGTGTAGACAAATCAAATCAGCAGATTACCAACCGGATCAAGAATTATTTAGCCAATTCAGGCTTTGAATTTACAGAAGACAGAAGCAAAGCTGAACTCGCTTTGGATGTAAATGCCAACTCGGAGAAGGGTACAGTTTCAGGAAGTATCTATATAACCTATGTAACTGCATTAATCCGTGTCTCAACAGCGAAAGACAATAAAGAGATTTATGCCACCACGCTTGATCGGGTTAAAGGGTTCAGTCTTGACTACGAAAGATCAAGTCAGGAGGCTTACAATAAGTCGCTCGAGACTCTGGAAAAGGAAAAATTACCTGAACTACTAAATGCGATTTTGCAGTAATTATGCCCTTTTTGACATCATTTAAGCACTATTTTTAATGAATAAAATCTATAGTTTTCAGAGTGGCCTGTTAATTGCATTATTGTAAATTGCATAACCAAAATTCCAAATTGATATGAAAAAGTTAAATTATGTTTCGTTAGCAGTTCTAATCGCAGCGGCTTTGATAGCTGGCTGTAAAGGCAAGGAGAAAATTCCAGCGGGTGAGAAAGAAGTAGTGGTTCCTTGTTCAGGTCCAGATTTCTTCACAACTGCTAAATTTTTCCGTTCAAACTCGATCGGAGAAAGCCAGGATCAGGTGACTTCCAAAAAGAAAGCACTTACCAACGCGCGCAATGAATTAGCTCAGGCTATCAATACTACAGTTAAGACTGTGACTGATAACTATGTGAATTCCCGCGAAATGAATAACAAGGAAGAAGTGGAAGAACGTTTCGAGAGCTTAAACCGCGAAGTAGTAGACCAGTCTTTGTCAGGCATTCGCACACTTTGTGAGAAGCTTGTAAAGACAGATCAAGGTACTTACAAGACGTATGTAGCTATTGAACTTTCTGCCGATGAGTTAGTATCTAAATATAATGAGCGTCTTTCAAAGGATGAACGCCTGAAAATCGATTATGATTATGAGAAGTTCAAGCAAACCTTTGAAAAGGAAATGGATAAATTAGGTAATAACTAATTCGTTACCCTTAGAATAGATCCCGATCCCACAGATCGGGATTTTTTTTTTGCCCTCTATATTTTTATCCGGGAATTGTCATAAGAACTTAGGATGAGACTGAAATAAATGACGAATGCTGTCGATACCCTCCGCAATGTCAGGATTAACCTCCTACGAGTCTGATACGACTGTAGGAGTCATCAGACCTGACATTGAAAATGAAGGAACACTTACTTTCAGAATTAAACTTCAACTCCTTCATTTTCAATCGTCAGCACGTAGTGCAAAAAAGTCTAATGACTTTTTTGGGTTTATTCGATCTTTTCGGCAAAGTCCATGACACAATTTACCCGGTAGGTCTTATGCTTTTCAATAGCAATTCCTATCCACTGATAATGAGGTTCGAGAATATTTTTGCGATGCCCCAATGATTTGATTCCATCATCGATAAGCAGTGCCATGACTATATCAAGCGGTTCTTCGTTACCGTAGTCACAATTCTCAGCAATCATTCCTCCTGCGTTAGCTTTTTTCCTTAACCGGTCACTAAAAATAGTGCCATCTGAACTGGTGTGCCCTGTCATTCCTCTCGTTCCCATATCCAATGCATGCAATCGGGCTACATCGGTTAGGGCCTTTGAAGTTTTCAACGCACCCATTTTAGTACATTTTTTAAGGTTTGAAATCAAGGATTGAGCATACCTGTTTTTGGTTAGATTATTTTCTTTCAGATACTCTTTTACATGGGAATTAATAAAGCCCTGCGGATTAGTTCGTGCGATGTTTAATAATGTAAGCACTTCATCTTCGCGAGATTGGGATTGACCTATACCAGGTAAAAGCAAAATTAAATAGACAGCCAACCATCGGGAAGTTGGTAATAGTTTCATAGCTATATTTTTGCTAAAGGTGTGAAAGGTAATCTCAACTAATTCCCAATCGTTTTTGAATTTCTTCAAGCGATACCCCTTTTGTTTCCGGGTATTTAGTCAATACCCATATCAGTTGCAGTGTCATCATGCCGGCAAAAAAAGCAAAGATGATCCAGGGATCATCCCGAAGAATCCCATTATTTCCATCCAGGAATACCGGCATAAGCAACGTAATTAACGCTGCACAGACCCAATGAACACTGGCACCAAAGGATTGCCCAAGCGCACGCGATTTATTAGGAAATATTTCAGAGATAAACACCCAGATGACTGCCCCTTGCCCGATCGCATGCGCAGCAATAAACAGCAATAAGAAAGTCATTAAGAAAATTGGCCCCGATGTAAAATAGAATGCATAGGATACCATAGAAAGACTTAAAATATATCCCAGCGAACCGATAATGAGCAAGTTCTTTCTTCCCGTTCGATCAATCAGGTACAATCCAACAAATGTGAAAATAAGATTGATACCACCAATGGCAATGGAATTAAATAGAGAATCCTGGGTAGCAAGTCCGGCACGCTCAAGAATTTCAGGTGCGTAGTATAGAATAAAATTAATGCCTGAAAGCTGATTGAAAAAAGCAATGAAAAATGCGAGCGTAAGTGGTTTCCTTAATTTCGCACTAAATAAATGTTCCCGGCTTTCTGTTGGCGATGTGTTTTTATTGGCTTCAATAATAGTCTGGATCTCAGAATCAGGATTGGCCTCTCCTAAATCTGTTAAAACCTTTTTAGCCAATACTAAATCGTTTTTTCGGGAGATAAGCCACCGTGGACTTTCTGGAACCCGTAATACCATGATCGTATAAGCTATTGCAGGGATGGCTTCAACACCAAGCATCCAGCGCCAATCATTTGCACCATCAAAGCCTACTAAAAAGTAATTCGATAAAAATGCTATCAGAATGCCGAACACAATATTGAATTGATACATAGCAACCAGCCTGCCTCTGATCGAGGAGGTTGAAATCTCTGCGATATAAGTTGGTGCAACAACCGATGAAACACCAACACCTATTCCGCCAATGAAACGAAAGAAAGAAAATGTATACGGGTCAGTAGCAAGCGCGGAGCCAATTGCGCTCACTGTGTATAAAACCCCAATCCAGAACAAGACCCTTTTTCTACCGTACTTCTCTGTCGGGCCTCCGCCAAATAAGGCGCCAAGAACCGTTCCCCAAAGCGCCATCGACATAATAAAAAAGCCATGAAACCATGGCGATGTATTCCATAATTGCTTAATGGGTAGGTTAGCCCCTGAAATTACTACCGTATCGAAACCAAACAAGAAGCCGGCCATAGCAGCTACTATGGAATTGAAATAGATGTATTGTCGGGTTGTCATAGGGGCTCGTATGTAGTTTAGTTGTAAAAGGTACTATTTCCAGTTGGCCGGGTCAAGGCGCCAGGATTTTACATAAACCAATTGATTTTCGTCCAGGTATTTTTGGTCTACCGCTTGCTGTAACAGATGCGTAAAATCACTAAGGCAAACGAGGGGGATACCCGCTTCAGCAAAATTCTTTTCGGCCGTTTCAAATCCATAGGTAAAAATAGCCACCATGCCAATCACTTTACATCCGGCTTCCTGCATCGCCTGAGCTGCCTTTAATGAACTACCACCCGTGGAGATAAGGTCTTCAACCAAAACCACCCGAGCTCCTTTTTCAACCTTCCCTTCAATAAGATTACCCATTCCATGCTCTTTAGGTTTGGGGCGCACATAAACAAATGGCAGCCCCATCATTTCAGCTACCAAAGCTCCCTGCGGAATTCCTGCAGTAGCAACTCCGGCTATACAATCAACCCGCGGAAAATTAAGTCGGATAGCGCGGACCAGATTTTCTTTGATATAGGTTCTAACAACTGGGTAAGAAAGTGTTATTCGGTTATCGCAATAGATAGGGGACTTCCATCCCGAACTCCAGGTAAAGGGCTGTTTGTGATTTAATTGAATGGCTCCCACTTCCAGCAATCGGCCGGCAACCGGACCTGCAGTTTCTTCCTGTATTTTCATCTTACTCATACGTGCAATTTATCATGAAAGCCAGCACAGGCCAAGATTTGAATAGGATAATCCGTCAGAATTTGATGAGGAATTCAGGATTTTAATGATTGGGGGTTGATTCATTGGGAATAATTTGTCTTTTTGCATCTATGAAATCGTCCTTCGGGAGACATGAATCTTTTTGTTAACGACATCCCCATTCGGATACTTCACGCGGATGAGTTGCCTCCTGCAGGTCATATTAACTATGAGATAAGCGCAACCACAGAACCAATTACGAAGGCAAGACTGTTTCACCATGTCTGGATTCATGATGTCAGTGTGCCGGATATGGATTTGATTCTGGATCTGATTAATTCTAAAGTTCCCACCAATCTTTTTTCATTGCATATTTCCCCCAAAGATTACGATGCACTTAAGCTATTTGTCATTACGAAATTTAAAGTGATTAAGGCAGCCGGAGGGTTGGTAAAGAAAAAGGACAGGTTTCTTATGATCTACCGCATGAAGAAATGGGACTTGCCCAAGGGGAAGAAAGAATCGGGAGAACGGTACAAGGAAACAGCTATGCGTGAAGTGGAAGAGGAGTGTAATGTTCAGGTGAAATTGGGAAAGAGAATTTGCACCACGTGGCACACCTATACCATGAACAAGAACAGCATGTTGAAAAAAACGCGTTGGTTTGAAATGGACTTATTGGATGACTCAAAAAGTAAACCCAGCCTGGAAGAGGATATCGAGGAATTGCGCTGGATGACACAGAAAGAAGTGTATCACGCTCTCGAAAACTCGTATAAGTCAATACATTTTGTTTTTGAAGAATATTACCGCAGCAAGGAAAAAATCTCCTGATCAGAGTTTGTAAGGAATCATCGAAGAGACATCTCCATTATAGCGATGCACCTCCCGAATGATAGAGGAATTAATGGAAGCGAATTGAGGGGATGTGATCAAAAATACAGACTCTAATTCTTTGTTTAAATTCCGGTTAACCTGGGCAATGCTGTTTTCGTATTCAAAGTCAGTTGTATTGCGTAAACCCCGTAATAGATACCTGGCATTATTTCTTCTGGCAAATTCAGCGGTTAATTCAGAAAAGGTTTGAACGGAAATGTTTGGGTATTCAACAAACGTTCCCTTGATTTTGTCAACCATGAAATCAATGGGAAAGTACCGTTGACTCTTACTGCTGTTGTAGCCAATCGCTACAATGATTTCATCAAAAAGTGAAAGCCCACGAAGCACGATATCTTCATGACCTCTTGTGAAAGGATCAAATGAACCAGGAAATAAAGCGATCCTTTTCATGCGCGGTTAAGAAGGTGAATTGAATACAGATCAAAAAAATGATGTTCCTGTACTTCGTCAAACAGGTATCCAAACCTGATATAAGATGGACGGCCCCCAAAACTTACATTACGAACATACTTAATAAACTCCTGGTAGTGCGGAGAGTTTTTTCCTATATATCCCCACAAGATTACCTCGCTGGTGTTTTGATCAAGCGAAAGGCCTTTCATAACAAGCATGATATATTTGACGTAATCGGAAAACTGTTTAATTAAGAACTGATTGTAATACACCAGCTTGCCCTTTTTAACCGCCAGAATGTGAAGTTTGAATCGGTCTACATAAATGTATAAAGGCATTTTCTCATCACTCCTGGCATATTGCAATACACCCTCAATAAGGGCTGTGGATTGATGCACAACGGTAAGCGTAGTGTTCTTATAAATCAATTTAAACCACTCAAGTAGCTCCTTTTGAATGGCAAAAACGGTAACAGCATCAATGAGATTATTACGACACGTAAGTATGTCTTCTTTTTTTTGATCCAGAGGGGCATTGAATTGCAGATATTCCGCTGCAGCCTCTTCTAGGAAGAGTGAACCAGGTACCTGTGCAAACTTGGTATTCTTAATGGATATTTTTACCTCTTTCCAAAATCCTGCCTGGATAACGGGATGGGAATCAAATAACGTCTTAAACAGAATTAGCAATTCTGCATGAGAACTTAGATCCCCCAGTACGTAATCCTCAAAAAAAAGTAACCGACTGTCCTGGGTGTCAACAATTGCAATCTGAAGATCCCGTATACCAAGTTGAATCAGTAGTTCGTATTGATGAAGCTTTTCTTCATCGAAGCGATCATCCTTGATCTTCTTGATTAACTTAAAACCTTGCGCAGTTGATTGCAAAATAAGTTGTTATTCCCAATTACCTGATGTCGAAACGTCTAAGCGTGATCCGAAGTGGAGCGGTTTTCTGTTCTTAGCTTCGTTGCTTTCTTTTCGGACAGGGTTAACAGGTTTTGGGTCTTTTACCTCAATAACCTGCACTTTCAAACCGGATTTATCAACCACGCCAACGAAAATATCAAACTTCATACCTTCCTGACCTGGCACATTGCCTAAAGTTGCTAAATCTACATTGGGGTTGAACATATAGTTCGAAAGGCTCATAAGCGGTTGGCCTTTGCGGAGCTCGTCACCAACTTTAACTGGCTCCAACTTAGTGATGGTACCCTCATCCTGCATGGGGGGCTCGTTAACCTTTTCACCAACTTTAAGAGAATAAGTTCTTTGATTCTTAATTACGCGATCCCCCTCTTTTACCTTAAAACCCATGAAAATTCCATTATCCGGAGAATTCACTGTGTAGTTCTTTTTGAAAATCCTGTCTCTGGCTGGAACAAAACCTAATGTATCAACGAACACCTTTACCTCTTCCACTCCATATGACTTTTGAGTGATTTCTTCCCTTCTCTGGATAATGGGAACCTGTCCATTTTGAATGAAGTCTGCAAGAGAATCCCAATTGGCTGTATATCTTCTGTTTACACTTTGAAAAACAATTTCTGCTTCACGAATTAATTTCAATTTTTCAATAATGGCAGATTCAGTTGTAGTTATCGATTCACGCTCTTCAATGGTGCCTTGTACACTGCGATATAGCCGATAAGCCAGAAAAAGACTGGCCAGAAGAAGTACTCCAGTAAGGATTTTTGTCAAGTTCATTGGTTACAGGTTTAGCTTGCAATTATAAATATTTTATGGCGTTTAAAACAACCAATTATAACTTAAAATAGCCCCTCAAATCGACTATTTTCGATGCGTGCAGGGCTTTATCAAAAATCCCGTGGCGTTCGCCTGATTTTAGTTGGTCAATTTCTTGCCAATCGAAAAATCTTACTTCCTGAATGATTTGTTCGCCCTCCATTTCAGGATCCACACCTTTTTTAAGAGTTCCGCCTCTTAAACTGGTTAAAAAGAATAATTCCACGGCATGAAGTGGCTCATGAATATATTCAGAAGCGAACATAAAGTCACTGATTTCAACATTCAGCCCTGTTTCCTCTTTAAATTCTCGCTTCAGGCATACTTCCGCAGATTCTCCGAATTTCATCCCCCCGCCAGGCGGGGCCCAAAAATCACCATGACTGAGCCCACTGTGATTAACCAATAAAATTTTGTTTCTATCAATACAAATTCCACACACTCTTACCCGTAATTGATTTCCGAAAATTTGATGAACTGGGTTCGACATAGTTATGTTAAACTTTTGTAAAGATCTTCAAAATAAAAGAACTGCCTTTCAGTTCTTCTTTTGTG
>DAOOCD010000133.1:0-9840 GCA_035408225.1 Cyclobacteriaceae bacterium
CATGTTCAAAAACTACTTCCTGGTAACACTTAGAAATCTATTCAGAAATGGTTTTTACTCATTCATAAATATAGCCGGGCTCGCTATTGGAATCACCTGTAGCATCCTGATTCTATTGTGGGTGGCTGATGAAACCAGCTACGATAAATTTCATCCCAAAGCTGACCGTCTTTACCAGGTGTGGGTGAAAGCATATTTCGATGGGAAGATTAGTTCATGGACTTCTGTACCCCTTCCCACGTACGAGGCATTCAAAACAGCTGACAGTAACATCAAACGCATGCTGGTTACTGACTGGGGTGGTCAGCATTTACTTACTGTTGGTGAAAATCGACTTCTTAAAGATGGTTATTGGGCCAGTGAAGAGTTCCTGGAGATGTTTGAATTCCCATTGCTCAACGGTCAGGCCAGCCAGGTGATGGATGATCCACGTTCAATCGTAATTACGCAATCCACCGCTAAAGCATTGTTTGGAGATGAAGACCCGATCAACCAGGTGATCAAGGTCGACAATGAGCATGAATTAAAAGTGACGGGTGTTTTGAAAGATATACCCACCAACTCTTCCTTTCAATTTGATTTTCTTATGCCCTGGAAGTTTCGGGAGCAGACCAATGACTGGGTAAAGAGGAACACCACTAACTGGGGCAATTATTCATTTCAAGTTTTTGTAGAATTAAATGATCCCTCCAATCATACTTCTGTGGAAAACACTGTGCGCATGATGTTGCAGGAACATGATGAAAAGGAAACCAAGCCCGAATATTTTCTTTATCCGCTAGAGCGCTGGCGCCTGCACAGCAATTTTGAGAATGGCATAGAAACAGGCGGCATGAGTGACTACGTGCAGATGTTTACCATTATTGCCATTTTCATTATCGTAATTGCCTGCATCAACTTTATGAATCTCGCCACAGCCCGCTCCGAACGAAGGGCTCGTGAAGTAGGGATTCGCAAAAGTGTTGGTTCCCGAAAGCATGAACTGATCATGCAGTTTATTGGTGAAAGCACTTTTATCTCATTTATCGCATTTGCGCTGGCCGTACTTATGGCTCAGTTGCTTATGCCTTTCTATAATGATCTTGTTCAAAAGAAACTATTTATAGATTATACCTCTGCAGACTTTTGGATTTTCTCAGTTTCCATGATTCTCCTTACGGGGATTATATCAGGGAGTTATCCGGCATTTTACCTATCATCCTTCCAACCGGTAAAAGTTTTGAAAGGCAAACCAACCATCGGCAAAGGAGCCAGTGCACCCAGGAAAGTTCTGGTAACGCTACAGTTTGGCTTTTCGATTTTACTGATTATCGGCACGATTGTAATCTATCAGCAAATTCAATTGGTAAAAGGCCGGCAATTGGGCTATGACCAGGAAAACCTGATGGCGATAAACTATACCAATGAGGTCTCCAAAAACTATCGGCCTATCAAACTTGAATTACTCGAATCAGGTGTGGTGGAGGCTGTAACTAAGTCCAATAGCTCTATCACTGATATTAATTCAAACAACTTTCTTGGCTGGCCAGGCAAACCCGAAGATTTACGGGTGATCTTTACAACCATTGCAACTGAGTATGATTACACCAAAACCATGGGTATTAAAATACTGGAGGGTCGCGATTTTTCAGAAGACTTTAAGACTGACACTGCTTCCATCTTAATTAACAAGGCTGCGTTACAACTCATGAACTTAAAAGACCCAATCGGCACTGAGTTGGACTTATGGGGAGGCAAACGAAAATTGATTGGTGTTGTTGATGATGTGTTAATGGGCTCACCCTATCAGCCGGTAAAACCTATGTTCGTAATTCTTGATCCGGAGTGGATAGATGCTGTAACTGTACGCCTGAAGAAGACGAATGATCTGCAGGGATCAATCAATAAAGTAAAAACGATATTCGAAAAATATGCACCTGCATATCCCTTTGAATATAAGTTTGCGGATCAGGAGTTTCAGAAAAAATTTACGACCATCAACCTGACGAGTCAGTTAGCGAGCTTGTTCGCAACTCTCACCATCATTATTACCGGTCTCGGGTTGTTTGGACTTGCCTCATTTACTGCCGAGCAACGAACCAAGGAAATAGGCATTCGTAAGGTGCTTGGAGCTTCGGTGCCAAGCCTCGTTCAATTGATGTCAAAGGACTTCTCACGCTTAGTAATCATCTCGTTCCTTCTTTCGGCACCACTGGCCTGGTGGATGCTAACGAAATACCTGGAACGCTATCCGGTGCGTACGGCTATTGAGTGGTGGGTATTTCCGTTAACTGGTTTAATTGCCTTGGTATTTGCCCTTGCTATTGTGAGCACACAGGCGTGGCGTGCAGCCCATGCTAATCCGGTTAACTCGTTGCGAAATGAATAAATACCAATTTCTCTTATAAAGAGAAGTGGCTGAAATCACAAGGATTAGTTATTTTTAAAAAAGTAATTATCTCAAAACGCCATGTCAAAATCCACCCGCAGAAAGTTTTTAGCCAGCGCCTCTTTATTATCTTTAGCTCCGGCCATCGAAGCCTTCTCTATGAAAAAAGATAAAAAAGTAGTTGTACACCATGTGTTTTTTTGGCTAAAAAATCCTGATTCAAAAGAAGATCTTGCCAAATTGATTGCTGGCGTTAAATCGTTATCAAAAATTGAGACTATAAAATATATACATGTTGGGGTTCCAGCCTCTACTGAAAAACGGGATGTAGTTGATAATAGCTACTCGGTATCCGAACTCATGTTCTTCGACACCCTCGAAGGACAAAAGGTTTATCAGGATCATCCCATTCACCAGAAGTTTATTGCCGATTGCTCTGCCTTATGGGACAAGGTGGTGGTGTATGACACGATTAATGGGTAAGTAATCTTATCCCAACCACTTTTTAAACGCACTGGCTTTCTCACGACTTAAATCCAATTCGATCAAAGAAAATGGCGGTTTGAGTTGAATGCTCAATCCTTTATGGGTGGTTTTAATTCTTGCTACAACCTGTATATGTACCAGAAACTGGCGGTTTACTCTAAAAAAAAGAGCAGGGTCTACCAACGCTTCCAACTCATCAAGGGTAGCATGTTCACTTAATAGCTTTTCTCCTTTCAGGTTGTTGATAAAAATCAATTCTTCTTTATTAAAAAAGGCTATCTCATTAACCACCACCGGCACCAAACTATTGCGCTGTGGAGACAAGAACCGTTCCTTATACTTCTGGGGTTGTTTGTTTAAATGACGGATTAACTCTTGCAAAGAATCATTTCCGTTTGCCCGTGATAGCACCTTAAACTTTGCCAGGGCTTTCTGCAATTCATTTTCATCAATGGGCTTTAGCAAGTAATCAATACTATTAAGTTTGAAGGCGCGGATGGCAAAAGCATCATAGGCGGTAGTAAAAATAATAGGACAGTTAATTTCGCTGTTTTCAAATATTTCAAAGCTAACCCCATCCGAAAGTTGTATATCCGATAATATAAGATCAGGCAATTCATTTTCAGACAACCACCTTCTTGCCCCTGTCACACTTGTCAGAACTTCGAGTACTTGAGCCGCTGGCTCCAATTTCATAATAAGACTCTTCAGGTCTTTAGCTACCAATGGTTCATCCTCTATGAGCAAGATTTTCATAACAAGGGTACTTTGACCGTAAACTGACTTTCTGTTTCCTCAACAATCACCGGTCGGTCTGTGAGGTATCTATAAAGTGATTTTAAATTCTCCAATCCCAGCTTATTCGAGCCCTCTACATTATTTCGCTTCTGTAGATTATTTTGGATAATAAGATACTCATTTTCAGTTGAGATTAGAATGCGAAGAGGGCGCTCTGCTTCGCTAATGTTGTGTTTGAATGCATTTTCCAATAACACTTGCATAGTTACAGGTACAATGGAGCTGTCAAGATATTCATTTTGAATTCGAACATCAATGGATAACGCTTTATCGAATCTCGTTTCAGCAAGGAAAATATAGTTCCGGATAAAATCAATTTCAGTTTGTAGGCTTACTACACTTTCGTCTTTATGTTGCAATACATACCGATACACCTTCGATAGATGCTGAAGAAACTGAGAGGCCAGTTCCGGATCTTCTCGAATCAAACTATTGAGCGAAGTAAGTGCATTAAAAAGGAAATGAGGATTAAGTTGATTCTTCAAATTATCAAACTGTACCTGAGTCTTTTCCTTTTCAAGTCTTTCAGTCTTAATAATTCCCTCTTTCCATTTAGTTATGAAGTATCCCGTAAAAAAAACAAGATTAATGGCTGAAGGAAAAATGATGTAGAGTGCCCAGGTAACTGCCAGAAACAAGTCATCGAGTTGGAATGGAAAATAAGGTTCAGCGAAATAGTAGATCAGCACTCTTACAAATAAACCGAATAACGATCCCAGAAAAATCTGAAGCACAATGCGTCCGATAAGATTGCGTTCGTACGGGAAGTGAAGGTTAAGAGCTAAATCAATTAAGCGTAGGCTTTCCCAAATAAATATAACGCCCAGCCCTGAAACAATAAAAAAATTGATATGAAGGGAGAGACTAAACTCGCTGAACTTAAAATAACGAAAAATGGCGCTCAGAATTCCGAGACCTAAAATAATCGCATAGGCATTTCTAAAGTGCCTCCAACTTTTATATCCAATCTTTTCAACCAAACTCACTTTGTTCGATGCTTTTTTTGTTTTTTTCTCTGCTCTTCTTTTTGCCAAAGCTGCCAATTTTGTTGGGCTAGCTGGAAAAGACGGAGATAAGAATTGTTAAGATTTAATTGCATTGAAGGTGAATCGTAGTTTTTCATAACTCTGAATGTTTTCCATAAGACACTTTTTTCTAGCCTTACCCCTATTTCAAAACCTAATATTCATCCGCATTTCTAGTTCGTTGTAATTTTGCCATCACTCATTACTACTACCCGATCGGTCTTTTTGGCAAACTCATCATCGTGAGTAACCGCTATAATTGTTTGCTTATATGCTGAAGTAAGCTCCCGAAAAATATCAAACACAATGTTGGAATTGTAAGAATCAAGATTTCCGGTAGGCTCATCACCCATGATTATATCCGGATCATTAATTAACGCTCTGGCAATGGCAACGCGCTGTTGCTGTCCTCCAGACAATTTGTTAGTTCTCTTGTGGGCAAACTCCTGCATCCCAAGCAATGTCAATTTTTCAATGGCCCGATGTTCAATTTCCGAGTTGGAATACTTTCCTAGTTTTAAGGCTGGAATCATTACATTTTGCAAAACAGTAAATTCAGGGAGCAAATAATGAAACTGAAAAACGAAGCCAATATGATTGTTTCGAAACTGTGCCAATTCATTTTGCTTTTTGCCGGTTAATCGCTCTCCGGCTATTTCTAGTTCTCCTTCATAATCTGTGTCCATGGTCGAGAGCACATACATCAGTGTTGATTTTCCGCAGCCCGATTTACCCACCAATGACAAAAACTCCCCCCTGTTAACGGTGAGGTTAATATTTTTTAGGACCTGAAATTTTTCCGGATCATAAAAATATTTGGTTACCCCCTGAGTTCGTAACACATAAGGTGATTGGGTTGTCATTGGCCTCTTAAGATTTCAATTGGGTCTATCCTTGCTGCCTTTCGGGAAGGCATATAGCCAGCAATAGCCGTAGTAGTAACTCCAAAAATTATCCCTATAACATAGTACTTCGATTTGAAATTGACTGGGAAGTGCTCCAGATTGATGATATCCCCGCCATCAAATGGAACCTGGGCAATCATATAGGATAATATAAAACCTACCAGTAATCCTATCAAACCACCCACGAGGCCAATGGCAAGTGATTGAATCATGAAAATAGTACGCACATCTTTACCTGCAAATCCCATGGCTTTTAATATGGCGATATCTTTCATCTTATTGTAAATAGTCATATTAAGAATATTGTAGATGCCAAAACCTGCCACTACCAGCAGTGTAAAAGAAACCGCATACGTAATGATGTTGCGAACGTTCGAACCTGTAAGCATTGTTGCATTGGCCGTTTCCCAATCTTCAGACTTATAAATAAATTTTGCCTGTAATTCTTTAGCAATTTCTTTAGCCTGGTGGCGATCTTTCACTTTTATATTAATATCCGTAATGTAAGCCTGATCTTGTTGGAGAATAGTTTGTACCATTGAGATGTTAGCATAACTGCGCACATTGTCAACTGTGCCAATGCCGATTTGAAATATACCTACTACTTTAAGTGTCTTTGTAAAGCCTTGCGGGGTGGTGATTACAACCCGGTCTCCTTTTTTAATATTAAGTTTTTTTGCAATGCCACTGCCCATGATAATTCCTTCATGATAAGAAAGTAAGTCTTCCAACCTACCCTCCTTCATCTTCGACTGGAGATCAAATAGTTTGTCTTCTTCCAGAATCTCGACACCTAAAATCACTCCGTTTAATTGGACCGAGCCATAGTTGTAAAACACTTGTGACGAAAGTGTTGGGGCAACCCCAATCATGCGATCATCTTTCCTTATCAAATCAATTATCTGGCTTGCATTGCGCAATCGGAGGGTTTCATTCTTTGGTTTTTGATGATGGACCCAATTGAGTCCTTGAGGATTTAGTTGTTCCAGAATACTGGAGCGCTTTTCTGTAATGTCATGATAGATATGAATATCCGGAGAAGACGTCATTGTAATTTCCTCCGTGAAATCATTTAACCCTGTCATCAAACTAACCAGGGCTATGAACATGCCTATGCCAAACGTAACCCCTAACATGGCAATGATGGTCTGCTTTGGTTTGCTTACCAAATGCACCCAGGCAATGCTAAAGGAAAGTTTGTAAGAGTTCAGATTCATCCTAACTAATTCACAATCAATTTACTGTTCACATCCAATCCCGAAATAACCTCTGTTTCATCAAGCGTTTCGATACCCCGCATAATTTTTACTTTCTTCTCTCCTGCAGAGGTGCTGATCAAAACGGAATCGCCTGGCAAAATGGATTGTTTGGGAATTACGAGCGCATTTTCCTTTTGACGTATAATAATATTCGCCTCTACTGCCAGGCCTGAGAATAATCCAGGAAGTTTTTCCATTAGTATAACATCTACTCGTAGCGATTGCTGTCTTGTGTCAACCAGAGGATACACTTTACTCACACTACCCCGATAAATCTTGTCTGGGTAAGCATCAATCTTTACTGCTACTTCCTGGCCCTCTTTTACACGCTGAATGTCTAATTCATCCACCGTAAGTTTTAAATAAAAATTATCGGGCATACCAACCACTGCCACAACCTCACTTCTGCGCACTAACTCCCCCTTCTCTTTCATAATCTTGAACACCATTCCATCAATATCACTTCTCAAAATGTAGTTAGCGGATTCCTCCTCAGAAATTTTTAATTGGTTATAACTATTCTGAATAGCCAGATCCAGATCATTTTGGGTCTTTATCAATCTATTTTTTATGGTTAAAAAATCATTTCTGGAATTTTTGTATTGTATCTCAGCCCGATCATAATCTACCCGCGAGGTTGCATTGGACCTTAGCAAATTGCCATACCGCACAAAGTTGATTGAGTCAAACTGCATTTTTGACCTGGCACTTTGCAGGGTTGCATCTAACTCAGCCATTACGGGTACTTTATTCTTAACAGCTTGTTCGTAAGACTCTTTGGCCATGGTATACCGCGTACTTTGCTGCACACTTTCGACAATTACGATGGGTTGACCTCTTTTAACTTCTTCGCCCTCTTTTACTACCACCTGTTTCAGGGTTCCATCCGCCTGCGAAAAAACCTGATACTCCTGTTCAGACACAACAAAACCTGAGGCATACACAGCCTCCATTAAAGGCTTTACAGATGGCTGTATTGTTCGCGTTGATTTACTGCATCCTGCCAGTATCAGGATTAACAGAATATGCCCGATCTTCATACTTTAAATTATATACGAATGTACGGTACTGACAAAGGATTGTTAATGATTTTTAACTAAACCTGTCTTAAATCATACTGGAGTGTAGTAAATCAATCTTTAATTGTTGGTACTCATTTTCTTGGTGATTCCCATAGGCTGATCTACCTTGCCGCCCGTGAAAAAAGAAACCCTTATAGCATACTTCTGTCTGGCCGGCATCTGTCTTATTTGGGGTACTACGTTTTTGGTAATGCGCATAGGAGTAATGCACTTTCCTCCCTTTCTCTTTGCCGCTATCAGGCAGGTAACAGCTGGTTTCATTTTATGTAGTTTCATTTTGTTTATCCGAAAGGAAACCTTCCCATCTTTTAATACACTTCGCATCCAGGCCTTTCGGGGATTTCTGATGATCACCTGTGGCAACGGTCTCGTGTCGTGGGCAGAAGTTTTTGTTCCCAGCGGGCTCGCTGCAATTATCTGTTCAACCATGCCCGTGATGGTGATCCTAATAAACCTTTCCGTTAACCGATCAGAACTTCCAAATTGGATTATCGGTCTTGGAGTTATTATCGGTCTATCGGGTATTCTGTTGGTGTTTAGTGAATTCCTCTCTGACTTTGCCAATCCCAATTACCGAATGGGGATCATCCTTATTTTTATAGCTACCCTTACCTGGGCAATAGGTAGCATTCTTACTAAACGAACTATCCAGAATTCAAATCCATTTTTAAATGCAGGCCTGCAGATGTTCTTTGGCGGACTCTTTTGCCTACCGTTTAGTGCCGGGTTCGATAATCTACATGAGGTAATGTGGACTTCGGAAGTAGTGTTCGCCCTCTCGTACCTTATTTTAGTTGGTTCGATTACGGCCTTTAGCATGTATGCCTACACCCTTAGCAAATTACCTATTACAATTGCCTCGCTTTATTCGTATGTCAACCCTTTGGTAGCTGTGGTGTTGGGTTGGTTTATTTTAGATGAAAAACTAAACCTTAAAATCGGGATTGCATTTTTAGTTACCGTAACGGGGATTTATCTTGTGAACTACGGTTATCAATACCAGAAGAAAAAACAATATCAGGCGCTCAATTTGTAGTTATGATTTCCAGAATCAGTTTTCATCCTGTAGCGGAACAAGGTCAATCTGATCAGCTCAATAACCCTGTATTTTCGATTCTCATCCCATCATGGAATAACCTTGATTATTTGAAGTGCTGTATTCAGAGCATCAAAAAAAATTCTCGTTACACCCATCAACTGATCGTTCATGTAAACGAAGGAAAAGACGGCACACTGGCGTGGATTAAAGAGCAGGGAATCGATTATACCTACTCGGAAGAAAACGTAGGTGTGTGTTACGGATTTAATGCACCCGCAGCACTGGCAAAAACCGATTATATTTTACTTTCGGATGATGACTATTACTTTGCCCCTGACTGGGATTACTACCTGCTGGAAGAAATTCAAAAACTGGATCATATCTATTTCTGCATAAGCGGAACCATGATTGAGCACAGCCCAACCCAATACTCAAGCATGATTGCTCCGTATAACTTTGGTAAAACTGTAAAAGAGTTTGATGAGGAGAGATTCTTAAGAGAATACAAATCATTCCCCTTTGCGGATTGGAATGGCACCAATTGGTACCCAATGGTGATGCATCGTACCCTTTGGAATCTGATTGGTGGACTGAGTACTGAGTTTTATCCAGGTATGGGGTCAGATCCAGACATGATGATGAAGCTTTGGCATTGCGGAGTTCGTTACTATAAAGGTGTAAGTCAATCGCGCGTCTATCATTTTACATCGCGCAGTACGGCCCGGGTAAAAAAGAATGATGGTAATAAGCAGTTCTTATTGAAGTGGGGACTTTCCAAATCAACCTTCTTTGATATGTACTTGCGCTTGGGTCAACCATTTGCTGGGTATACAGCAGAACCCGATAAAAATGACTTTAGGTTGAAGCTATTTCGCGAC
>DAOOCD010000134.1:0-9825 GCA_035408225.1 Cyclobacteriaceae bacterium
AACGTCCAATGGTTTCTTTGCATGCTTCTTTACTGCCTTGATTACCGGCATACCAAACGAAATATTGGGCACAAAAACTCCATCCATCACATCCACATGAATCCAATCGGCCTGACTTTCATTAATCATAGTTATTTCTCTCTGCAGATTGGCAAAGTCAGAGGCCAGAATAGAAGGTGCAATGATAGGGTTCATGAATGCAATTATTTTACGTTTTTGTGAGACGTATGCTGTGGGTGCAAAGATAAGAGGTTTGCCTTAAGTAAGATTACAACTTTGTAATCTTAAGCGTAGCCAGGTTGTTTCCAGACTGGACCCTAACAAAATAAAGACCTGATGTTAGAAGTGAAATGTCATATTCAAATGGATTATCTAACCATGAGATTTGCAGACTGGATTCGGCTACCCGACTCCCCCTCGAATCATAAATTGTTACTTGCACAGGCGTAGAAGATAATTCCTTCAATTTGATACTGAAACTACTACCTGAAACCGGGTTTGGAAAAACTGATATTAACTGATCGCTTCCTTCTGAGCTTTCAATGTAGTTTTTAACAGCTTTGAAATTAGGAATACCAAAGCCCATCTGATTATTAGGGGAATCTGCCAGTGTTGCGGAGGAAGTAATTGCATTATATACCTCTGCCACATTAAGCGAAGGAAAAGCTTGCCACACTCCTGCTGCAAGACTGGCAATCAATGGACTTGACAAAGACGTGCCACTTGCCGTTCCTAATGCACCACTGGGCTTAATCACACTGGTTCCTGAGCCCAGGGCCACAACATCGGGTTTGATCCGACCATCTGCCGTAGGGCCCTTCGAGCTAAAACTGCTCAAGGTTCCTACACTCGTGATTGATCCGATGGCAAAAACACCTTCAGCATCGGCTGGTGGAGTTACTAACTTCCATGATGAAGATCCTTCATTGCCAGCACTACATACCACAATCATTCCCTTTTCTATAGCCTTGCGTGCAGCACGCGTAACAACAGCCGTGTTACCATCCAAATCGGAAGTCTGGTAATCCATGGCTGTATCATCAAACTGATTGTAGCCCAACGAAGAGTTTATAATATCAACACCTGCGCTATCAGCCCGTTCTGCGGCAAATGTCCAGTTGTATTCTTCCACACGATACTCGCTTGATACATCCTCTGTCAGGTAGAGGAAATAATCAGCCTTATAAGCGCCTCCTGTATAAGATCCGGCATCATATGCTGCCATAACAGAAAGAACTTCTGTTCCATGGTCATCAGCTACAAACACACTTGACCCATTGGTAACAAAGTTAACCATCTGCTTTACTTGATTCTCTGTGAATAAATCTGAAAATGGCATACTCGAATTTACACCTTGAAAACCACTATCAAAGATGGCGATGGAGATCCCCTCACCCCGATAACCGGCCAGTTGCATTTCATCCAATCCGATTTGTTCAAGTTGAAATTGATTGACAGGTTCATCTGCCGTTGAATTTTTCCGGTGCTTTACTTTTGATGTTCTTCCACCCAACAGTTTACTGCCCGGAGCTACTAATACCGATTCCGTAACAAATGGAAGTGAGTTTATTACAGCAACGGTTGATGCATTGGTTTCAACCAAAACCCCATTCCACCAGCGTGATGTAAAAAAAGTTTTAGCACCTGTAGCTTTTACCTGTGCCACATACGTTGGGTTTACGGGAAGATCTTCTTCGGTTGTAGCAATTCCCTGCTTCTCTCTTCGGGCAATACTTTTTGAGCTCAGGAATTGGGAAGGATCAGAAATGGAATAGGGAGTTCCTGTTTTATCTTTAAAAAAAACAAAGTATCGGTTGGTTTGAGCCTGAGTGACCCAGGAAATAAAAAGAAATAAAAAGACAAGCTTACTGCGAAGCATATGCTTTCAGGGTTTGTCTGTAAATAACTCCTTTATCCACCTTTTGTTGTCCTAAACACGAAGGAGTTGTACAATACTCCAACTGAACTATTTCTTTATAAATCAAACCGGTATCGCGGGCATATATTTCACTGCGCTCGTCACGACCCACAATAGCATCTGTGAAATTATTTTGAACAACTGTCAGTGTTTCTGGGTACGAAATGCCAGTCTCAAGCATAATCAATTTATCGAAATCAGTTACCTGGTAGGTCTCGCTATCCTTGCCATTAAATAAATTGCCATTGTCCGGTAAATTATTGTATTGATTTCCATTCCACTTTATTCCAGAGGATGGAGGAAAGATCAGTTTTACAAAAATAGTATTGGTTTCATTTTGAGTCATTTGATTATTCAGCTTAACGGCAGACCATGTACCTAAACTTTGCCATGGGCTTGAATCAGATGTTCTTTTCTCCCGATGTAATGTGTATGTGTAATTACCGGATTGATTTTTGATCGAATCAGTGACTGTAACCCTAAGGTCATAATTAACTTTATTTTCAATCGCCTGATTGATGGTTATTTCCTCAATTTGATAAACCCAGCTATTACCTGTTTTAAGGGGAAAGTAGTTGAGTCCGGTATCCGGATTAACAGGGTCTTCGGTAGAACACGCTCCTAATGCAATTAGAAGTATAAAAAGTAAACCTCTTCTCATTCAATCACTAAATTCATTTCAAAGTTACCCATTCTTAGTGATATTTGGGCCATGCTAAAAACCAAGGTAAAAGCGGGAAACATAACCAACCTGAGTGATGCGCGGTATTGTGCTGGCATGGGCGTAGATTGGCTCGGATTCCCAATAGGTGTTATTGATCCTAAAAAGTTTACTGAGATAACCAGCTGGGTATCCGGGCCGCAGTTTGTACTCGAACTTGGTGCCGGAGAGATTCCAGAAACGGCAACTCACTATCCGGTTAGCATCCTCCAGATTGCCCTTGAACAATTGAACGAAAGTAAATCTCTCACGAATCGATCATTTATTATCACATTGTCCCTGGCTGATTGGTATGAAAATAAACTTCAACTGATAACTAATAAAGATCGGATTTTTGGGCTTCTCATTACGATAGGTCATTCTCAATCAACTGATCACGCTTCTTTCAAAGAAATAGCTGAACACTTTGAAGTACTGGTTAATCTTGATTCTTGTCCCTATTCGCTGAATGAAATTTTAGATTTCACAATTGCTGGAGTGAACGTTTCCGGGAATCAGGAACTAAGACCGGGATTAAAAGACTATAAAGATCTTGCCGTGGTGTTAGAGCAACTTGAATGTGACTAATCCTATTACAAAATACTAATGCCTGAACTTGAACCTAAGATATTTGATCTTTTCTCCCTTGGCAGCAAACATCTCTTCATACTTGGTTTTGATATCATAGCATTCAGGCCGTAAGGAAGATGTATATAAATCGTGGGTGTACTCAAAATCATTCAAATCATTTCGATACCCTAGTTCCTCGAGTGTAAAATTGAATAGGTCGGTGTTGTCGGTTTTGAATCGAAAGTAACCTTCAGGTTGCAATAGCTTTTTGTACATATCTACATAGCGACTGCTCGATAGCCTGCGTTTTATATCACGAATGCGCGGCCGGGGATCCGGAAAGGTTAACCAGATTTCATCTACTTCACCCGCTTCAAAAAAACTTTCGATGAATAATATTTCTGTTCTTAAAAACGCAACATTAGCCAATTGATCTTCTACCGCCCAGGTGCTTCCCTTCCATAGGCGATCCCCTTTTTTATCAACGCCAATAAAATTTCTTTCAGGAAATAACCGGGCCATACCAACCGTGTACTCACCGCGGCCACAGGCTAATTCCAGGGTAATAGGTTTATCCCGTTTAAAATAGTCTGTGTTCCACTTACCTTTAATCGTTTGAAAGATATCCTTTCCGGGCTCGATTACGTTTTCGCGACCCGCAATAATCTCAAAGCGCTTTAATTTACTCTTCACAAATTTTCTATTTCTGCTACAACAAAAGTACTTCCTCCAATTAGTATCAAGTCAGAAGATGCACTATTTTTACGAGCTTCCTTAATCGCGGCATTGACATCATTAATTGTTACGCCCTGTAAACCTGCTTGTTCTGCTTTTACCCGCAGCTCACTTGCCGGCATGGCTCGTGGAATGGAGGCCTGGCAAAAATAGTAGTTTGCGTCTTTGGGCAATAAGTGCAGAATCGTTGACACATCTTTGTCCTTAACCATACCCAACACCCAATGAAGTTTATTGAACCTGATCTCCGTGATCTGGCTCAGTATCTCTTTTATGCCCGCCTCATTATGACCTGTATCACAAATCATTAATGGATTCTCTCCGAGCTTCTGCCAGCGTCCTTTAAGGCCAGTGAGCGTTGTCGTGTTCTTTAAACCACGAGTAACCTGGTCGTTCGAAATGCTAAATCCTTGCGTTCGTAATTCGTCAACAACGGTCAATACACCTTTTATATTTTTGGCTTGATAGAGGCCTAATAAATCTAACTCATACGTAAAAGTCTGATGATCCTTCATTACTTCGTACGTTCCATCGGCTATTCTATTAACCTGATAAAGCTCCGAGGCAAACAGCAAATTACTTTTGCATTCCTGAGTTTTGCTTTCGAATACCTCCCTAACTTCAGGTTGATTTTCACTTATCACTACTGGAACACCTTGTTTAATAATACCTGCTTTCTCAAAAGCTATTTTTTGAAGTGTGTCTCCCAAAATATCCTTATGATCCCAACTGATATTGGTTATTAATGAAATCAGTGGCGTAATCACATTCGTAGAATCCAACCTTCCCCCAAGTCCTGTTTCTATAACAGCGATATCGACTTTTTCGTTGGCAAAATATTCATAGGCCATTGCCACAGTAATTTCAAAAAATGAAGGTTGAATTCGTTCAATGGCGGGGGTAATTCGCTCTACAAAATTGATAACGAATTCTTGTGTGATTTCCTTTCCGTTTATCCGTATCCGCTCTGTAAACTCTTTCAGGTGTGGCGAAGTGTACAGTCCCGTTTTATAACCTGCGGTTTGCAAAATTGCCGCGAGCATATGAGATGAACTGCCTTTCCCATTCGTTCCCGCGATATGAACAGATTTAAACTTCAGATGCGGATTCCCCAATGCTTCACATAATTGAACCGTATTAATTAAATCTTCTTTGTAGGCAACCGCACCCACCCGTTGAAACATAGGAAGGTTTGCGTAGAGATAATCAAGTGTTTCTGAATAGGTCATGAAATCTGGCTGCGAAATTATAGCATCAGGAATGAAATAAAAAAAGCCATCACAAGGATGGCTTTTAATCGTGCTGAATAATTAGCCGTTACTTTCCAAACTTGAATAACTTGTACCCTACAGAAATCTGGAATACCTGATTCTTAGTTTGTGAAAGACTCGCATTATCTTCAATTTCGGTTACCCCAAGATTATAGCGGGCATCAATAGAAAGCTTCATAGGGAGATCCCAACCAATACCCATTCCAATACTCACATCAGAATTTTTATAATATTCTTTCAAATCTGTTGTTTGCATCGTGCCGGTCAAGGGGTTATAATCCGATTCAGCCGTTGTTAAAAACCCAAACTGTGGGCCCAACTGAAGATTTAATCCTAGTGGCAAATAAAATTTAGCCATGATCGGAACGTTCAGGTAAGAAAAATTAGCGTCAATGTCTTGCGAATTGAAACTTACTTTCGACCCTTGTTGCGAAAAAATAAGTTCGGGCTGCACGGCAAAGGCAGTAACCTTGAAAAGGGCAAATGCTCCGCCATGAAAACCTGTTCGGTTTTTGTAATTATCACTAACGCTTGAATTAACGTCCAAATTTGCAAAATTGACCCCTCCTTTAATACCCAACGAAAATTGGACCTGAGCAAGTGCTGTATGCGAGCTTGCTATTCCCACCAACATCAGACACACAATGAGTAATTTTTTCATAATTGCTTTTAGTTTTTTCGCTTACTACAAAGATAGGGCCGAATTTTCATAAAAACGTTATTGCACTGATTTTAGTATGATTGTGAACCCGCCCATAATGAAAAAACCACCCACTGTAGATTTGGAATCATCTGACTTATCTTTATCAGTTCGGGAATAGTAGCCAAGCACAGGCTCAAACAAAACTGTATCGGTAATCCGGGCAGCATAGCCAATACCAAGTCTATATTGTGAGAGACCATATTTATTTGTATTCGAACTTCCTGTAAACTCAGTCGTACTTTTTGAGCTGCCAAAATTATATTGGCCATGAACAAACAGACCCTGGTCTAAGTAGTATCGAACCAACGGACCAAACAAGAAGGAGTTATCTTTTGTCGTAAAGTCTGAAGGCGGACCTGACTCAAAAGTTGAGTTGCCTACTTCAAGATTTGCTCCAACCACTAAATTATCCATGACCAAATATCCAGCCCATGGAATCAATGAAAATGAAGATCCCTTAGCATCAGAATCCTTCACTTTTTCAGTACTGAAATCAAAACTGCCACCACCGATAATCGAACCCTGCTTGATAAACTGAGAAAATGCTGAAAAGGAAAAGCCACTAATCAGCAAAGCGATAAGTATCTTTTTCATGTTATTAGGGGTTAAGTTATTCCCTAATTTACGGATAAGGACACTATTAGGTTATTGCATTATTTAAGGCGCTGACCGAAAAAGCTAGTTAATGCCTAATTCGGGGTTTTTACCGCGCATAGTTCGGTAGAATGCCAACAAGCTGTCAAAATCTGCTTCCTGATTATCAGTTGGATAAAATGGTTTACTGATCACCACTCGTTTTTTAGAAAAATCAAAACCTACCGGAACAATAGGGATGTGTGCACCCTTGGCAATATGATAAAATCCACTGCGCAGTTTCTCTACCTTCTTTCGGGTACCCTCGGGAGCCAATGCAATAATGAAGTTCTCGTGTTGATTAAAAATCTCAACCACCTGCTGTACAACATCATGACTCGTTGACCGATCTACCGGATAACCTCCTAACCATCGGAAGAACCAACCAAATGGCGGTTTAAAGAGCGTATGCTTGCCGAGAAAGTGAGTATTCCTCATTCGTAAAATACTTCGTGCCATTACCCCCAAAGGAAAATCCCAATTGCTGGTATGGGGTGCCACTGCCACGATGTATTTTTTTAATTCATGAGGAAATTCTCCTTCAATCTTCCAACCAAGAATTTTAAAGATTAGTATGTATAGAGGACGAAACATCAGATCAATTGGTCTAGTAATTTATCATCAGCCTGAAAAGGAATTGTGACAATCATGGATTCAGAAAGTTCCTTTTCAATGGTAGTCAATGCACCTTCGTTGCGGGCCCATGCTCTGCGTGCGATACCATTATTGACATCAAAGTACAGCATGCTTTTCAATTTCCGTTCTGCATCGGCTGATCCGTCAAGCAGCATTCCAAAACCTCCATTCATTACTTCACCCCAACCTACTCCACCCCCATTGTGAATAGAAATCCATGTAGCCCCACGAAACGAATCGCCAATCACATTATGAATCGCCATGTCCGCTGTGAATCTTGATCCATCATAGATGTTAGATGTTTCCCGATACGGACTATCCGTACCTGAAACATCGTGATGATCGCGACCCAATACTACCGGGCCAATTTTGCCCCCTTTGATAGCCTGATTAAATGCTGTTGCAATTTTTATGCGGCCTTCGGAGTTTGCATATAAAATTCTTGCTTGTGAACCCACTACAAGTTTATTCGCTTTCGCGGAAGCAATCCAATGAATATTATCCGCTAACTGCGATTGAATCTCGGGTGATGCTTTAGAAGCTATTTGCTGCAGTACTTCCCTGGCCAATTGATCTGTATAATCGAGATCACTCTCTTTTCCCGAAGTACAAACCCAACGAAATGGCCCAAAACCAAAATCAAAACACATGGGCCCCATAATGTCTTGCACATAGGATGGATACCTGAAATTGATTTTATCATCGGCCATCACATCAGCGCCTGCCCTTGATGCTTCAAGCAAAAATGCATTGCCATAATCAAAAAAGTAGGTTCCTTTCGCTGCATGTTTATTGATTGCTATAGCCTGCCTTCGTAATGACTCCTGCACGCGCTCTTTAAATCCAGCTGGATTATTAGCCATCATTTCGTTTGAATCCTCATAGGAAAGTCCCACAGGATAATAACCTCCTGCCCAGGGGTTATGTAAGGAAGTTTGGTCTGATCCTAAATCAATAAAAATATTCTCCTGATCAAACTTTTCCCACACATCAACAATGTTGCCCACGTAAGCAAGTGATACTACATCCTTCTTTTGTTTGGCTACTTTAACCCGGGCCACTAATTCATCCAGATCCAGAATCAATTCATCCACCCAACCCTGATTATGCCGTTTGTGAGCAGCCTTTACATTGACGTCAGCTACCACCGTAATGCATCCTGCAATGTTACCAGCTTTAGGCTGCGCGCCACTCATACCTCCTAATCCGGAGGTCACAAAAATTTTTCCTGCTAATCCTTCACCTTGTTTTGAAATTTTTCGACCTGCATTAAGTATGGTTATGTTGGTTCCGTGCACAATGCCTTGCGGACCGATATACATATAACTTCCAGCTGTCATCTGTCCATATTGAGTAACGCCTAGTGCATTGTATCTTTCCCAATCATCCTGTTTCGAATAATTCGGAATCATCATCCCGTTAGTTACAACTACCCGGGGTGCTTCTTTAGAAGACGGAAACAAACCCATTGGGTGGCCGGAATACATATGAAGTGTTTGTTCCTCAGTCATGGTAGCCAGGTACTTCATCGTAAGAAGGTACTGGGCCCAGTTTTGAAAAACTGCACCATTCCCACCATACGTGATTAACTCGTGCGGATGTTGTGCTACTGCAGGATCCAGATTATTCTGAATCATCAACATAATCGCAGCCGCTTGAGTGCATTTTGCTGGATACTCCCCAATTGGCCGTGCATGCATTTCGTAATCGGGACGAAACCGGTACATATAAATGCGGCCATAGGTTTGAAGTTCAGCCAAAAATTCTGGAGCAAGTACGTTATGATACTTTGGATGGAAATATCGAAGGGCATTGCGAACAGCAAGTTTCTTTTCTGCTACTGTTAAAATATCTTTTCTTTTGGGTGCGTGACTTACTGAAAGATCATAGGCCCTGATATCCGGTAATTGATTGGGAATTCCTTGCAGTATCTGATCTCTAAAACTTTGAGCTGAACTCATGCCGCTATACTTTTTTCGAAATGATGAGGTAAAAAATTCTGTTTTGTGAACCGGTAACTAAATTCAAAAATCTCCTGGGCCTTGCTCAGATCAAGACTGCTGAACCGATCCATTCTGGGAGGTTCGATAAATACATCGCACAAACCGCGGCTTACTTCCGTGTTTGCGTAAATGGAAATCAGCAAACTTCGCTCAACAACCAATTTGATATTCTTCACATCAAAATCCGGACTGATGTGATTACAATGAGAACCAACAATAAAATCACATTCCGATCGAATGGGTTTTACAGGGAGATTATCAAGCAAACCACCGTCAACATATAAATTACCATCTAAACTTACCGGATTGAAAATGGCCGGAATACTACAAGAAGAAACAATAGCTGGCACCAATTCCCCCGCTGAGAAGTATCGGATCTGACCTTTGCGGATATCGGTTGCAGCTACAGTAAGTGGAATCTTAAGTTTGGCAAAATCATTCTCCGGAATGCTTTTCAGCAATAACTCCTTCAATCCATCCATGGTAAGCAGGCCGGTCCAGGCAAATGCTGGACGCACTGATTTGAAAATGCTCAGATTTTTAACCAATTCAAAAATATGATCTGGTTTATATCCACAGGCATAAAGGGCTCCGATAATTGCACCCGCACTGGTGCCGGAAATCCGATGGAATTTAACTTCCATTTCATCGAGGGC
>DAOOCD010000135.1:0-9670 GCA_035408225.1 Cyclobacteriaceae bacterium
AATTCGGGGATGGCTGGCCTGGTAAGGTACTGATCAAAAAAATATCGGTAATCTGTTTTTGTTTTGTCATTAATGTAATGAATAATATCCTCCGTGGTAATGGTTTGATACGCAAAATGGGTTTGGATCCCACGCAATAGATCAAACCAAAGGGAATCATTGTCGATCAGGTTTCTTAAGGTGTGCAACATCAACGCTCCTTTTGAGTACATATCGCCCAGGCGAAAATCATTGACATCATACTGGCCGATGATGGCTTCCTCGTTTCCTGGTCTTTGATTTTTCAAATAGGTAACCATGGCGTCATGGCCCGATAGGTCTTCGTATGCCAAAACCTCTGCGTAAGTAGCATAAGCCTCATGTATCCATAAGTCGGCCATGTCTTTAACGGTCACATTATTACCCCACCATTCGTGTGCACTTTCATGCCACATCGTGCGGATGAGATCCAGCGAATCATATGTGTCGCTATTGAACGGATTAAATATGGACCCGAAACTCACCGCACTCTGGTGTTCCATCGGGTAGATGGATTCCATGACTGTAAACCCATCGCGCCAGAAAGGGTATCTGCCAAAATCCTTTTCGAAGACGGATAGCATGGGTTTTACGTGCTTGAAAATCTTTTTGGCAATGCCCACATCATAGGGCATGCAGTAATAATGCAACGGCAGCGTATCGCGCCCGCTTATATACACATCAGAAAAGTGTGAATAATTGCCAATATTCATAACCACACAATAATTCGTGATTGGGTAACTCACATACCAATCAAAACGAGTGAGGTTATCCGGCAATTCAGTCTTACGTAACAACCTACCATTCGAAATGTCAGTTAACCCGCGCGGAACGGTAACGCTTATTTTCATACTGTCGGGTTTATCAGAAAGATGATCTTTGCAGGGCCACCACAAACTTGCACCAGATCCTTGGGTTACCGTTTCAATCCAATACTGTCCTTCTTTATCCTGCAGCCAGAAAATCCCACCCGCTAAACTTGCGGCATCTGGTGTCTGTGGCTTACCGGAATAAATGATGCGGATTTCATCTATCGTTCCTTCTTCTACGGTTGAAGGAAAGCGGATAAACACGGCATTAAATTCCCGCGTAAAAGAAAGCGAAGCATTGCGAAACAGAATTTTTTCAATGTGCATGTTGGCAAACAAATCCACTTGTATTTGATCGAATGACTGAACGGCTTTGAACCGCATCGTATTGTTTCCACTTACCGTTTTGATTGTTGGATCTACGGAAACATTCAGATCGTAAAACAACACATCATAACACGTGCGCAGCGGGGTTAACTGGCCACGTAGACTATCAGCTCGTGCGAAACCGTTGGCTCGGTTGAATCCATACACCACCTCCGGGGCTCCAAAGGGTTCATCGGTTTTTATACAATCAAAGGAACCTGTTCTAGAGAATGTAATAGCATTAATTTTACCAGTTGAATCAGAAATGAAATCATACACCAGTTTTAAATCACCCTCCGAAAGAATAAATCGATTTTCCGAAAGTGATGTTAAAATCAGTTTGCCCTCATTGGTTCCTTGTACAGTCAGCTGGCCATTCTCTTCTCTTACTTGCAGAATTTTGCGGGGATTACTACTTAACCGGTAATTGCCAATATATTTTGAAATGGTTCCTTCCCGCTGATTGAATGAACTATCCGCAATGGCTGGTATAATTCTTATAAACGAATACTTGGGAACCGTCTGTATCCATTTGAACTGTGTCGTCTTTCCAATGCTGTCTCTCATAAACTCGATGACTAGTTTCGGCTTTACCCGGTCCACGTTAAATCGGTCTTTTCGAATTTTTGTCAATGTGGTATGGCCCTGCCCCACAATTTCCATGATCAGGGTTTCTTTGTCCCGCCTAATGTTGAAACGACTTTCCGGATCAATATTCGCGTAGTAGTTTCCTACATAATCTTGAGGGCTCCCAGATTGGCAAAAGCCGTTATTGAAAGATGAAAGTGAAATAAAAAATAAGAGACTTAGATGTTTCATCGAGAAAACGGGAAGTGGAGCCATAAGAACAGATATGCGTGCAGATTAAAATCTTATCAGAAGGCAACGCTTACAGGAACGAGTTAATCAACATCACTCCCGCAAGGCCACAAACGGCAACAATTGTTTCCATCAATGACCATGAACGAATGGTATCTTTAATACTCAGGTTGAAATATTCTTTAAAAAGCCAGAAGCCAGCATCGTTGACATGAGAAAACATAAGGCTACCGGCACCGATAGATAGCACCATCAGGTTGGAGTCCACCCCCGGCCGGCCGATAAAAGGAACCATGATGCCTGCCGCAGTAAGTCCTGCTACCGTGGCCGACCCAACACATACCCGTATAATGCAGGCAATGATCCAACCCAACACTAACGGATGTGCATCAACACCTTCCAGCACATGTGCAATTTCGGTACTTACACCGCTGTCGATCAGAATCTGCTTCAGCCCACCTGCTCCCCCCATGATTAATAAAATCATGCTCACATCTTTAACAGCATCTCCATAAATATCCATCAGGTATTTCATGCCTGTTCCTCTGCGCAAGCCAAGCGTATAAGTGGCTACCCCAAGTGAAATAAGCATCACGATGGCTGGGTCACTCAGAAAAACAAAAATCTGTTTGAAAGATGACTCGCCTGATATGTAAGGATTGACAAGGGTAGTCATTGCCAGCAGCAGCACAGGAAGCAATGCCGAGAAAAGGCTGATGGCCATGCCCGGCAGTTTATCTTCAGGCAACCCTTCGGTTTGAAATGTCTTAAGCAATGTGGCTTTGATTCCTTTTAATGTTTTTGAATAGAGCATCCCCGCAATCAGTACCGTTGGAAAGCCGATACCCAATCCATACAGTAAAGTAGTACCCATATCAGCATGAAATT
This sequence comes from Cyclobacteriaceae bacterium, assembly GCA_035408225.1. Classification (GTDB taxonomy): domain Bacteria; phylum Bacteroidota; class Bacteroidia; order Cytophagales; family Cyclobacteriaceae; genus ELB16-189. The sequence goes on from DAOOCD010000135.1 coordinate 2,901, forward strand.
GTGCCACTAAAGCAGTGGGCGAAGGATGCGGTGGTAAAAAGCCGTGCGTTACAGAAAGTGCAGCCATCATAGGTAGCCCCACATACACAGCAGGTAGTTTATACCTATACACCACTGAAGCAATGAGCGGAAAAACGAGAATGAATCCAACATTGTAAAAGAGCGGTATACCAATGACAAACCCGGTAGTCATTAGGGCCCACTGTATATTCCGTTCGCCAAATGCCTTGCTGAGCCCCGAAGCAATTTGCTGGGCCGCGCCACTCTCGGCTACAAGTTTGCCTAACATGGAGCCGGCAATGACAACAATAACAAGCCCACCAAGCATATCGCCAATGCCTTTCTGTACAGAACCACTGATTTTAGAAACTTCAATGCCCAGCAGCAGCCCTGCCAGGATGGAAACGATCAGAAAGGAAAGAAATGCATTAAGTTTGAAATAGGTAATCAATACAACCAACAGTGCAATACAAAGAAGAACGATCAGTATTGACATAGGCAGGGTCTTGGGTGTAAGCGTTAAAACTTATCTGGAATTTGCACAATCCGGATCACAATTTCATGCGGGTCTCCGTCTTTATCCACAAGGTTAAATTTTACCATTGGATTATCGCGGGCCAGGTTGGGTTCAACACCTGTAATCTGATTGTTTTGAAGATGTTTTTCTATTTCCTTCTGCAGGATAGTTAGCGCATTGGCAAAGTCTACCTCGAGGGAACTGGGGTTATAAGAGGTGGTTTTCATTGGTTCAATTCAAAATTTTAAGATTAACATTCAAAATCTGTTATTCAATCAAGACTCAAACCTGGAATTTTGAATCTTGAATTTAAATGGATTGCCAGCGTATCAACGCAGAAGCCCACGTAAAGCCACTACCAAAAGCAGCTAAACAAATTACGTCATTTTCTTTGATTCTTCCTTCTGCCCAGGCTTCGCTCATGGCAATTGGAATGGATGCCGCTGTTGTGTTTCCGTACCGCATAATGTTGTTATAAACTTTAGAATCCGGAAGCTCTAGTTTTTGCTGTATGAACTGACTGATGCGAAGATTGGCCTGGTGCGGCACCAACAGGCTGATGTCATCTTTTTTCATACCATTGGCATTCAATGCTTCATTAATTACTTCCATAAATCTCACCACCGCATGTTTAAATACCTGGCTGCCATTCATCACTACTTTAAAATGGGTGGTATCTAAAATTTGTTCGGGTTGTCTTTCTTCGCGTGGACGGCTACTTCCGGGATCGCGCACATAAAGTTCTTCTGCAAAGCGACCATCAGAATGTAAATGAGTGGATAGTATCCCGGGTTTATCAGATGGCTGAAGAATAACAGCACCCGCCCCATCCGCAAAGATCACAGCCGTGTTCCGCCCACGTGTAGTTGCATCAATTGCTGTAGACTGTATTTCAGCGCCTACTACTAAAATTGTCTTGTACATTCCCGACTTGATGAACTGGTCGGCTACGGATAGAGCATAGATAAATCCTGAGCAGGCATTGCGGATATCGAGAGCTCCGATACCATCCAATCCCAATTCGCGTTGAAGTAAAACCCCCGAGCCAGGAAAGAAGTAGTCGGGGGTAATAGTAGCAAATACAATGAACTCAACGTCCTTTTCGGTAAGCTTGGCTCGCTCAAGCGCGATCCGCGAAGCTTTGGCTGCCATGTTTGCAACCGTATCCTTGGCGGGATCAATCCAACGTCTTTCTTTAATGCCGGTGCGTTCAATAATCCACTCATCGGTAGTATCCATCATCGTGGATAACTGGGCGTTAGTGATAACCGTTTCGGGCACATGATGACCCAGGCCAACAATTTTAGAATAGCGCATGAGGTAGAAATTTAAGGTGCGCTAAGGTAAGTAAATGTTACCTACTGAACGTTAGCAAAACCTGATTTCTCAAAGAGCCTTATCAATAAATCCAAAAAACTCGCTCTTGAAGGAATTAAAGGTTTTTAAAAAGGCACCCAATTCTTCCATAAGCTCACCATGTTCCTGATAGTATTCGGTGTCAGTGGTTTTGAGTTCCTGTAGTCGATCTGCCAGTTTATGTTCATGGGCCTTGATCTTTTTGCGAAGCGTATCAATCAGTTCGCCTCCGTAATAGGTAATTACATTTTGAAAGTGACTCACTTTCTTTTTATCGTCTACGGACGTGAGTTGGGGCGAATAGCGATCCAGAAGTTTTTGAAAGAAGGAAACTTCCTGTTTCCATAATACGGTGGTAGAGAGCCATTCCAGACTGCTGTGGTGCATTTCCATTAAGCTAGGCTGAAGCAAGTATTTTCCGGTAGTTGATAATACGGATATCATGGCGGTAAATGTTTAAGTTTTACATGATGGAAGGTGGGTTATTGTAATGATGAATGTAATGATTTCCGTCATGTTTTAAAAAATAAAAATCCCTGATTTGTCTTGACACAGATCAGGGATTTGAAAACCGATTCGAATCGGGGAATTGGTAACTGATTACAGGACCACGTTTACGATTCTTCCTTGCACCACAATCACTTTCTTCGGTGCTTTGCCTTCAGTCCATTTTAAAACAATTTCAGAAGCCAGCACTACTTTCTCGATGTCTTCCCTGGGCATATCTAAGGCAAACTCCATTTGTGCCCGCACTTTTCCATTGATGGAGATGGGATAGCTGAAGGTACTTTCGATCAGGTATTGCACATCGTATTTCGGGAACGAAGCATTTAATATCGTGTCGGTGTGGCCTAATAACGACCACAACTCTTCGCACACATGGGGTGCAAAAGGCGAGAGGGCGATTACTAAGGGCTCGATTACTTTACGCTTGTTACACTTTAATGAACTCAGCTCATTGGCGCAGATCATGAACTCACTGACGGAGGTGTTGAACGAGAAGTTTTCAATATCCTGTTCTACTTTCTTTAAGGTTTTGTGAAGCACTTTTAATTCTTCGCGCGTAGGTTCAGCATCACTTACTTTAAACTTGCCGGTGTTGTCATGCGCCAGGTTCCAGAATCTTCTCAGGAACTTAAACACACCATCAATGCCTTGTGTGCTCCAAGGCTTGGAAGCCTCCAGCGGACCGAGAAACATTTCATACATACGCAATGTATCCGCTCCGTAATCACTAATGATCTGATCAGGATTCACTACGTTGAAATAAGACTTGCTCATTTTTTCAATCGCAGATCCACAGATGTATTTGCCTTTACTTAAATCAGTTGTTGGGTTGCCTTCGGGATCTTCAAGAATAAATTCAGAGGTGGCAAAATCGGGCTTCCATTTTTTAAAGGCTTCGGTATCAAGTTCTAAGCCATTCACGATTGATATATCTGTATGCAGCCCATCATTCAATGAGTCTGGACGAGTATTAGTAACTCCGACTTCCTTACCAATTTCAACAGGTTGTATTTTTAATAACTTCTGTATTCTTTCAGTTATCAATCCAAATGATTCTCCTTTTAAAATTCTATCTCTAATCGTTTTAGAAATGAAAATTTGAGGTAACTGATCATTGGTAAAACCAGAATGAGAATATGAAAGTCTATATACAAATCTAGAATCCCCAGTAATCTTTCCCTGGTTAATCAACTTCTTAAACGGTTCATCAAAATTCAGGTAACCCAAGTCGTGCAACACTTTCGTCCACAAGCGTGAGTACAGCAAGTGAGCAACGGCATGCTCCGACCCTCCGATGTATACATCTACCTGGTTCCAGTAATCCAATGCTTTCTTGTCTGCGAAAGCATGTTCATTGTGCGGATCCATATAGCGTAAGAAATACCACGCGGCTCCGGCATGTGTGGGCATTGTGTTGCTGTCGCGTTTTTGATCAGGCGCAAAGTTGATCCAGTCTGTTAAGTTAGCCAATGGTCCTTCACCATTGCCGGAAGGTTTGAAGTTATTGGAAGGAGGTAATTCCAGCGGTAATTCACTTTCCTTCATTGCATAAGGCACATCGTCCTTGAATACTACCGGGAACGGTTCGCCCCAATAGCGCTGACGACTCCAGCCTGCATCGCGCATTTTATAATTCACCTGGCGTTTGCCAATGCCCATTTCTTCCAGTTTGGTGGCGACTACATCAATGGCCTTGTGCATCACCATCCCGTTTAGAAAATCCGAGTTTTCCAGGATTGCTTCTTTGGTGGGATTTGCTTCTTCGCCTTTGTAATGGGATCCAATAATATTTGTGATTGGTAAATTGAAATGCTTGGCAAATTTATGATCGCGTTCATCGCCACAGGGCACGGCCATGATGGCGCCCGTTCCATAACCCGCTAATACATATTCGCTGATCCAAATAGGAATTTGTCTTCCGTTGAATGGATTAATGGCATACGCACCTGTAAATGCCCCCGTGATCTTTTTCACTTCCGCCATTCGGTCCACTTCCGAGCGGCTTTCTACATACTTCAAATATTTCTCGACTTCCTCTTTCTGTCCGGGTGAAGTGATCTTTTTTACAAGATCATGCTCAGGGGCCAGCACCATGAAGTCGACACCGAAGATGGTGTCGGGACGAGTGGTGAAAACGGTTAATTGATAATTGTCAATTGACAATTGAAAATTGATTTGTGCCCCCACACTCTTCCCAATCCAGTTGCGCTGAATCTCTTTCATCGATTCGCTGAAATCAATTTCATCCAATCCTTTCAACAATCGCTCTGCATATTCGGTAATACGCAAACTCCACTGGCGCATTTGTTTTTTCACCACCGGAAAGCCACCGCGATAACTAACTCCGTTGATCACTTCATCATTCGCCAACACGGTTCCCAATGCCTCGCACCAGTTCACATCGGTGTAAGCCAGGTAAGCGAGGCGATATTGCATCAATACCTCTTGCTGTGTCTTCTCATCAAACGACTTCCACTCGGAAGCCGTAAATGTCTCCTTCGAACCTTGAACCTTAAACTTTAAATTCGGGAACGAGTGATTCACATTTCCTTCCTTCTCGAAAGTAGAAATCAACTCACTGATGCGTTCTGCTTTTTCTTTCTTGCGGTTGAACCAGCTGTCGAAAATCTGTAAGAAGATCCACTGTGTCCAACGATAGTATTTGGGATCGCAGGTTTGCACTTCGCGGCTCCAGTCATAACAGAAACCAATGTTTCCTAATTGTCTTTTAAAGTTGTTGATGTTATCGGCTGTAGACACTGCAGGATGGATACCATGCTCTAACGCATATTGCTCAGCCGGCAAACCGAAGGCATCGAAGCCCATGGGGTGCAACACATTAAAACCTTTCACGCGTTTGAAGCGCGCTACGATATCGGAGGCGATGTAACCCAGCGGGTGCCCCACATGCAACCCAGCCCCGGACGGGTAGGGGAACATGTCGAGCACGTAGTATTTGGGCTTGGTGGTGTCGTTTGAAACTTTATAAACCTCCTTTTCAATCCAGGTTTTGCGCCATTTCTCTTCAATTCGCTTGATCTCGTCTTTCGTGTATTCGGCCATAGGTAGAACGGTTCTCGTTTTCGGACTGCAAAAATAAGCCAATCCATCGGTTTTTGATGGGATGGGTGAGTTAGTTTTTATGACTTTTACCTGAAGGAATGGGTTTATTAGTTGGATAACCAATTGGTTATTAACTACATCAGGGTGTATTATTTCAGGGTATTAAGAATATTCTTAAATACAGGGGTGTAAAACAGAATCCACCCTTTAAACTAAATTGCCACTATGGATAAATTAATTTTTCTACTGATCATCTGTCTTTTAATTAGCTCGTGTAATCAACCAACCTCAACAAATGACAATCTGATTACTACAAATGATACGATAAAAAATAACCTCTTGCCAAAACCTGACTCTACCGCAATAGATGTTTTAAATGTTTCACCTGATAAATACACACTCCTATTAGAAAATGAGCATGTCCGCGTGATCGAATATTCACTCAGGCCAGGGGAGAAAGATAATCCGCATACTCATCCTGCAAAAACATCCTATGTTATATCAGGTGGCACCTTCCGGGTATATCCAGAAAATGATGAACCGTTTGATTATGTGGAAGTGCAAGGTGTGACTGAATGGTCTGATAGAACCAGCAAGCATTATGTGGAGAATATTGGTAGCACTACAATTACAATATTACTCACGGAGATCAAATCAGCTCGATAAAATCCACGGCATAACATGAAGAGATAAAAACGGCAGCAGTAAATATGAAGTTGGTTATAAATCAATGCCGTAAAAACAATGAAAGGATTGACGGCACAAACACCTCATCTTATAACGCTTGGCAACAACTGCATCGATAATTGCGTTAATTCGGTTAATTTAAAACAGATACGATGACCGGGAGGACTCTTTTGAAAGCACGACTTTATTTTATAACCATAACATGTTTGGCGATTTGGTCGCTCTTAGCCTGGAATTATTTTCATGGTGGGGTTCCAAGTCACTCTATCTTAGCGCGCGAAGACATGCCTTCCATTTCAAATTGGTGGGGTGCTCTGTTACTTCCTTTGCTTACCTGGTTTCTATTGTATCGCATTCAAAGGAGACTAACTCGTGACGAGGATGTAAATTCAAGTCCATCCATGTTTCCAATGGAAGTAGTATATGGATTTGCAGGGGCTTTGTTATATGGTATAGCGCTTTCTACCTTTTATACCTTGGGTTATAAAGATATTCCGGGCTATATGGTAAACAGCATCTTTATAATTGCATTGTTCTTTCCGATTTATAGGGCCGAGTGTCTGCTTGGTTTTGTTATGGGCATGACATTCACCTTTGGTGCCGTGCTCCCAATGGGCATAGGATCTATTTTCGCATTAAT
>DAOOCD010000136.1:0-9518 GCA_035408225.1 Cyclobacteriaceae bacterium
TATGAAAACAATAATCAGGAATAAAAAAGCTACACCCACAATGTAACCCGAGGTGGGTGACAAGCCAAAAAGTAAAAATAATGTGCAAAAAAGAAAAAACGTAAGCAGTGAGAGTACCAGAGATAGTAAATTGGTTATATAGACTCCCTGATGGAGAGATTCGGGCACCTGCGGTGAGGGAAGCAAAAACGAAAACGCCTTACGCATAAAAACAAAGGGTAAAGTTACGTCAGATTCCCGCATACCAAAACTCCCTACCACCTGTTAGCTTAATCTTTTTCTTATCTGTATTTTTGAATTCTTAACAAGACTCACATGAGTACAGCTGCGGCATCTCCGGAAAAGGCAACAAGCAAACCAAATTTAGTTGGTCACCAGGCACCACCCCCCTATAAGCCAAAAAATAAAATACGCATTGTTACTGCGGCCAGTCTCTTCGATGGCCACGATGCAGCCATTAATATCATGCGAAGGATTATTCAATCTACCGGGGTAGAGGTAATTCACCTGGGCCACGACCGTAGTGTAGAAGAAGTTGTCAATACAGCAATTCAGGAAGATGCTCAGTCCATCGCAATGACCAGCTATCAGGGCGGGCATAATGAGTACTTCAAATACATGTATGATCTACTGCAGGAAAAGGGGGCCGGCCATATCAAAATTTTTGGCGGTGGCGGTGGAGTAATTCTTCCTGCAGAAATAAAGGAATTGATGGATTACGGTATAACCCGCATATATTCTCCTGATGATGGCCGATCGATGGGCTTGCAGGGAATGATTAACGATTTGGTGGAGAAGAGTGATTACGCTACTGGTGAAACAGTCGACAGTCGACAGTTGACGGTAAATAAGCACGTGCAGATCGCACAGCTAATTTCTGGTGCCGAAAATTACTATGATAAGCACAAGGGTACGTTTGAAGACATAAACAAAAAAGCAGCAGTTTCAAAAGTGCCGGTGTTGGGTATAACCGGAACAGGAGGCGCAGGCAAATCATCAATGGTAGATGAATTTGTTCGCAGGTTTCTGATTGATTTTAAAGATAAAACCGTGGGACTTGTCTCTGTGGATCCATCCAAGCGAAAAACAGGTGGAGCATTGCTAGGCGATCGAATCCGAATGAATGCGATTAATAACCCACGTGTATACATGCGCTCGCTGGCAACGCGACAATCCAACCTTGCGCTTTCAGCCTATGTAAAAGAAGCCATTCAGATTTTAAAAGCAGCAGGATTTGACTTGATTATATTAGAGACCTCGGGCATCGGGCAGAGCGATACCGAAATTCTTGACCATAGCGATGTTTCTCTTTATGTAATGACTCCGGAATACGGGGCCGCTACGCAACTAGAAAAAATTGACATGCTCGATTTTGCCGATGTGATTGCCCTCAACAAGTTTGATAAGCGCGGTGCTCTCGATGCCTTACGCGATGTGAAAAAGCAATATCAACGTAACCATCAATTGTGGGATAAGAATGTAGAAGAAATGCCTGTGTTTGGCACGATTGCTTCCCAATTTAATGATCCGGGCACAAACCAACTCTATAAAAGAGTAATGGATAAAATTGTTGAAAAGGTAGGAACCAACCTGCAATCAACATTTGAAATCACTCGCGAAATGTCAGAAAAAGTGTTCGTCATCCCTCCGCATCGTAACCGCTATTTGAGTGAGATTTCAGAGAACAATAGAAAGTATGATGCGTGGGTTAACGAACAGGCCTCTGTTGCTGAACGATTATTTGCCATCAGCAAAACAATCGAATCTCTTTCCGATGTGCATGCGGACATTAAGAAAGTATTGCATGCAGAGTTTGACAAAATAAAACTCAATCTCGATCCTAAAAACTGGAGGCTGATTGAGAGTTGGTCAGATAAGGTGAAATTATACAAAGAACCTGTATTCAAATTCAAAGTTCGCGATAAAGAGTTGGGTATTGAAACACATTCTGAATCACTTTCTCACTTACAAATCCCGAAAATTACATTGCCTAAATATTCGAGCTGGGGCGACTTACTTAAATGGTCATTGCAGGAAAATGTTCCCGGTGAGTTTCCCTATACAGCTGGCATTTATCCATTCAAACGCGAAGGAGAAGACCCAACACGCATGTTTGCCGGAGAAGGCGGGCCGGAACGAACAAACCGTAGATTTCACTATGTGAGTTTAGCAATGCCAGCCAAACGATTGTCTACTGCATTTGATTCCGTAACACTTTACGGAAATGATCCTGACTATCGTCCCGATATTTACGGTAAGATTGGAAATTCCGGAGTGAGCATCTGTTGTCTGGATGATGCAAAGAAACTATACAGTGGTTTTAATCTTACCGATCCAAAAACTTCGGTTTCGATGACAATCAATGGCCCTGCGCCCATGTTGTTGGGTTATTTCATGAATGCTGCCATCGATCAGCAGTGTGAAATCTATATCAGGAAGAATGGTCTTGAAAAGGAAGTGAAAAGTAAAATAGCTGAGATCTATAAAGATGATAAAGGCGAGCATCCTGCCTATCAGGGACCGTTGCCCAAAGGAAATGATGGACTAGGATTGATGTTATTAGGCGTAACCGGTGATCAGGTGCTGCCAAAAGAAGTCTATGAAAAAATAAAAGCTGAAACTCTTACTCAGGTACGTGGCACCGTACAAGCTGATATTCTGAAAGAAGATCAGGCACAGAATACCTGCATTTTCTCCACTGAATTCGCCTTGCGATTGATGGGCGATGTGCAGCAATACTTTATCGATCAAAATGTGCGTAATTTTTACTCGGTATCCATCTCAGGTTATCACATTGCGGAAGCGGGCGCTAATCCTATTACTCAATTAGCTTTTACACTTTCCAATGGCTTCACATACGTGGAATACTATCTGAGTCGTGGCATGGACATCAATGAGTTTGCTCCTAATCTCTCCTTCTTCTTCAGTAATGGCATTGATCCGGAATATTCAGTGATTGGTCGGGTAGCCCGTAAAATCTGGGCAAAGGCAATGAAGAATAAGTATGGAGCCAATGCTCGGAGTCAAATGCTCAAGTATCATATTCAGACTTCAGGCCGGTCTCTCCACGCACAGGAAATTGACTTTAATGATATCCGCACAACCTTGCAGGCATTGTATGCAATCTATGACAACTGTAATTCCTTGCATACAAACGCGTATGATGAAGCTATCACTACCCCTACAGAAGAAAGTGTGCGTAGAGCGATGGCGATCCAGTTAATTATAAACAAGGAATTAGGTCTAGCTAAAAATGAAAATCCTTTACAGGGATCATTCATCATTGAAGAATTGACTGATCTGGTGGAAGCTGCTGTGTTAACAGAATTTGATCGGATTACAGAACGCGGTGGTGTTTTGGGTGCAATGGAAACAATGTATCAGCGAGGAAAAATTCAGGAAGAGAGCTTATACTATGAGACACTTAAACATACAGGCGAATATCCAATTATTGGAGTAAATACGTTCCTGAGTTCAAAAGGCTCTCCCACCATTACACCCCAGGAAGTAATAAGGGCTACAACCGAAGAAAAGGAATATCAAATCAGTATGTTGAAAAATTTGCACGCTTTTCAGGGGAACAAGGCTAATAGCCTGCTCGATCGTGTACAGAGGGCGGCTGTCCAAAATAAAAATATTTTCACGGAATTGATGGAAGCGTCCAAAGTGTGTTCGTTAGGGCAGATTACCAAAGCCTTGTTTGAAGTAGGCGGCCAATATCGTAGAAATATGTAGTGCCAATTCAGAAAGTGTATCCGTGTCGGATTGCCTGTCCGATATCTTACTTTTTCATGATAAAAATCATTCCCTGGACAAGATTTAGTCGTTACATTTTGTCACTGTTAGGGTATGATAAAAAGCCTAAAACAATTTTTTCTTATCACCGGGCAATTGAGCGAATTTGCCGGAAGGTATTTTCGAGAAGTTTTTTTTCCGCCTTATGAATTCAAAGAGTTTTTAAAACAATGCTTTTACATCGGTAACAAATCCTTTGCCTTAGTTGGTACAACCGGGCTGATTATGGGTATTGTACTTACTCTTCAAACCCGCCCTACATTAATCGAGTTTGGAGCTGTTTCCTGGATGCCCTCTATGGTGGGCATTGCCATTGTGCGTGAAATCGGCCCGGTATTAACAGCGCTGATCTGTGCAGGTAAAATTGGTTCGGGTATTGGGGCTGAACTTGCCTCCATGAAAGTGACTGAGCAAATTGATGCCATGGAGGTATCTGGAACTAATCCATTTAATTACCTCGTGATCACGCGCGTTACAGCCACAACAATCATGGTTCCTACACTTGTTGTTGTGGCGGATATCATTTCGTTGTCCGGATCAGCTTTGGTTGAATATTTAAAAGGGGGTGTCACTTTCCAGCTCTATTTTAGTAATGTATTTGAATATCTTGAATTTGGCGATTTACTTCCCTCTGTTATTAAATCCTTTTTCTTTGGATTTGCTATTGGCATTGTAGGTTGTTACAAGGGATATACTTCTACCAAGGGCACCGAAGGAGTAGGCAGAACTGCGAATGAGGCCGTGGTAATTAGTTCCATGCTGGTATTCATTCTCGATTTTATAGCGGTGCTGGTAAGTGACATTTTTTACGAGTTATAAAATGGACTCTAAAATAGATTATAGCGAACCCCCTGTCATTGAAATTGAGAATCTGCATAAAGCATTTAGTTTAAACAAAGTACTTCGAGGTTTTAATCTTAAACTATGGCAGGGTGAGAATCTTGCCGTTATGGGCAAATCCGGTTCAGGAAAATCAGTGTTGATTAAGTGCATTATTGGCCTGGTTCAAATTGATCAGGGCAAATTGCGTGTATTGAATCAGGATGTAACTGCGCTGGATCGAAAAGAACTAGATCAATTACGAGCTTTGATAGGATTTCAGTTCCAAAGCAGTGCTCTTTACGATTCAATGACGGTCCGGGAAAATCTGGAATTTCCATTGCGAAGACATAAGAACAAAATAAAGAATGAGGCGGGGCTTAATGCAATGATTACTGAAGCACTGGAGGCAGTTGGATTGCTTCATGCAATGGATTATATACCTTCTGAATTGTCCGGAGGAATGAAAAAAAGGATTGCTTTGGCTCGTACCCTAATCATGCAGCCAAAAATCATTTTATATGATGAGCCCACCAGCGGACTGGATCCTGTAACTGCTAAAGAAATCAGCTTATTGATAACAGAAGTTCAGCAACGGTTTCATACCGCTTCCATCATCATCACACATGATTTGGCATGTGCTCGAATTGCCAGTGACAGGATGATTATTCTGCATGAAGGCGTCAACTATGCAGAGTCAACGTATGATAAATTGGCAGGGATGGAGGATACCATAGTAAAAGCATTTTTCGTGTAACTTGAATAAGTAAGTATGGATAAGTCAAACACAAGAACAATACGGTTGGGCATCCTGGTAATTGCGGGGGCTCTGATATTCACTGTGGCAGTTTACCTGATTGGCCAAAAGCAGGACATGTTTAGTAATACCTTTACCCTGCGGGTGATCTTCAACAACATAAATGGATTGCAACCCGGAAACAACGTGCGCTTTTCAGGAATCAATGTGGGCTCCGTAATGAATATTGAAATCCAAAATGATACCACTATTGAAATAGACCTACGAATCCGTGAAGATGTAAGAAAGTTTATTAAGAAAGATGCCCTTGTAACCATAGGGACTGATGGACTGATGGGAAATATGTTGGTCAATATTAGCCCTGGAACAACAAAGTCTGCTATTGTAGAAGACAATGATCTCTTGAATTCCTTTAGCCGAATAAAAACAGATGACATTCTCAAGACGCTGAATATGACAAATGAAAATGCAGCGCTGCTTACGCGAGGTCTTTTGGATATCTCAGAAGATATTCAACACGGTAAAGGCACAATTTCTGCGTTAGTGTATGATTCTCTGCTAAGGCAGGAGCTTTTTCTATCAATTGTCAATTTGAGAAAGGCTACTGAAACGACAAATACACTCCTAAAGAATGTTCAGGAAATGGCGAGTGACGTGGATGAAGGAAAAGGATTAGCGGGATACCTTTTGCGCGATTCATTAACCTCAGGGCAACTTCAGAAAACAATGGCTGAACTGCAACGCGCAGCCATGGACATTCACCAAAGCACGGATAGCCTAAAAAACTTTGTGCAAAAACTGAATTCAGGTCAGGGAGCAATACCCACACTTTGGTATGATACCACGTTAGTGAAGGACCTACGGGGCACAATTCACAACTTGAACCAGGGAACAGCGAAATTTGACGAAAATATGGAAGCGCTCAAACATAGTTTTCTCACAAAAAAATACTTCAAAGAGCAAGAGAAACAAGCTCAGAAAGAAAATAAATGAGTAAAAGAAAAAGGCCTGCGAAATTCACAGGCCTTTCCAGTTTACAGGTTTGGTTGTTTAGTATTTTACGACTTTCGTAGAACCAGTTTGATTAGTTACTTCAAAGGTGGGCACTCCGGCAACATTCTTCAGATTATAAACCAACCCGAAATTTCCATTGATCGTCAGATTCTCATTGTGAACCAGATTATTTTCACCATCAAAAATCCGAACATTAATTTCCTCAGCACCCTCGTTGCCTACCGCGAGCAAGTATTTGCTCTCGTTGCCTAATTTAGCTACGTGAATGGTGTTAACTTTATTATCCATTTTATAGCTAACTTTTTGAATCTGCTTTCCAGAAGCATTGGCAACTTCAATGGTATACTCTCCAGGCTCCATACCGGAAAAATTCACCGGACGGATAAAACCATCCACACCATTGATCGTCTCAGCAAACACTGATTTACCAGATTGATCATAAATTTTCAAAGTAACTTTTCCGGTTTGACCACCTTCATAGATTACTTTAAAAATCCCAGACTCCTTTTGGTTGATAACAACCACTTTAGGACCTACAGGGTCAGCTGCTACAGCCGCCACCGAAACAAACGCCATGATAAGCGCGAATACAACTGATTTAGTTTTCATAGTTTTTCTTGTTTTGTTTTCAATGCAAATGTACGGGCAAGAAACACGGAAGGTCATAAGTTGTAAGTAAACTTGATTTTTAAAATAAAAAATCGTTTGCGGTTCATTTGCACAACTCTTATGACTCACCTGGAAATGAAAAGGATTAAAAACCACGCAAAAATGGCGTCCTAACTTTTCAATTTAAACTCAATCGATTGCAATTGATAAAATAAAAAAACCTCATTCGTGCCGAATGAGGTCTCTTGTTTAAAGAATATTCAATTAGTTTTTGATTGATTTCAACAAGCCTTGGCTGTCGGAGACTTCAATTGTAAAGCGGTTGATGTTTTTCAAATTTAAAACTTCGGCAAAATTATGTACTACTGCTTTATCCTGCTTGTGAATCAACTGGTCGAACTCATCGAAGATACTTACACTGATTATATCTGCTGATTTGGAGTTGACTGACAAGAGATACTTACCTTCGTCAGCAATTTTTACAAGGCTTATAAACTTTTCAATCTTACCGGCAGTATACTCTATCTGTTTATTGCGTATACCATTATTATCCTCTATTTGAATTGTATACACACCCGCTGGTAATCCTGTGAAATTATAAGGTCTCATAAAACCATTTGCGTTCTTCATTTTTTCAGTAAAAACCAGTTTGCTGTCATCACTAAAAATGGAAACCTTTACAGTTCCTGCTTGCTCGGCTTTGTAGAATAACTTGAACAATGAACTGCCGGCAGAATTAGTAACTGCCACTGATGATTCCGATTTACTCGGCTCATCTGTACCATTAGCGAACACCAGTGTACTAAAAAGCACACCCACAAGAAGTAAACTAAATTTTTTCATAATATTTTTTTTATATGCTTAGGACGCGCACCTTATGTTAATTGTTGCACGTAGACTGTTAAAGATTGTTAAATAAATTATGAAGCAATCTTGTTAAAGAAGTTGCACAATAACGGCAACCAAACAAGAATGGATGAAAAAAAAGGAAATAAATTTTCTAGTGTAACTTAATTCAGATGGAAAACGTCTTTAGCCTTTTCTACCTGATGTAAAAGTTGAATGTGGTATTTTAACCGCGACACAAGAAATGACTCCTTGCGCTCCTCTTCCATCAGAACCAGTTTTAATCGTTCTTCAAATCCTAAGTTTAATTCATTTGCAGCATCATAAAGAGATGTGCTCATATCGGGGTGATTAAGCCGGATCAGGCTTAAATATTCTGAAAAGTACTTACGCAAACTTTCGCCCATTGGCTGGGTTACATCAACTTGCCATAATTCAACCTCACCTCCCGGATATAGTTTATCGCGAAAGGTTCGAAACATTTTGCTTAAGGATAGTAAATCAACACACTTTACAATAATGTCTGCTTCCCCCGTTTCATACCGCTTAATCACACTTTCCAGTCTCACCAGCGATCCTAACTTTTCAGTATTCGAAACATGATTGAAATAAATACCAAAGGCAATATCTTTTGATTCGGCATCCTCTAACAATTGCCGGTAGCGCGGTTCGAAAATATGAAGTGGGATCATTTCTCCCGGTAAGGGAAAAATAGAAAGGGGGAACATGGGAATTTTCACTACATCATTCATCACCCTTAAAACAGTGTTTAGAGCCGAAAGTTATGCCAAAATACCATCAAAAAACTATGGATAGCTTACCAAATAGTGAGGCTGAACCCCAAAACGATCTATTAAGACCTTCTCACCGGTCAAGAATGCCAGATTAATTATGAATGAGAAGCCTGCAACTTCACCTCCCAATCGCTGAATCATGTTGCCGGCTGCTGAAGCCGTTCCTCCCGTTGCCAAAAGATCATCATGAATTAATACCCGACTTCCGGGCTGGATTGCATCCACATGCATTTCAATTGATGCTTTACCATACTCTAAGGCATACTCTTCTTGTATCTTGTGATACGGTAATTTTCCAGACTTGCGCACTGGAATAAAGGCAACCTCCAACGCTTCTGCCAGAAGCGAACCAAAAATAAAACCCCTCGCTTCTACCGCAGCTACTGCATCAATCCTATTCGTTTTGTAGTGTGATGCCATTTCACTTACAACATACTTTCGCATTACTGGGTCGGCCAACAAAGGGGTGATGTCCTTAAATATGATTCCGGGTTTTGGAAAATCAGGAACATCACGCAATAGAGACTGAATTCGAAGTTGATCTACCATAGTGGTTTTGTTGGGATTACTTTACCATTCAAAATAACACTTGCCACGGGATTGCTACCGAAATTATATGGCAAGGAAGCTATTGAAGAAATAGGGTGTGTTATAAAAACGTTGGCCACTTTGCCTTTGCCGATGGTGCCATGGGTTTGTGATAGTCCTAGCGTGTATGCCGTATTAATAGTAGCCGCATTAATTGCCTCCTCAGGAGTCATCTTCATTTTTATGCAAGCAATAGCAACCATCAAGGGCATATTACCGCTGGGAGCACTGCCTGGATTGAAGTCCGAAGCAATTGCTAAAGGCAATCCAGCATCGATCATCTTGCGGGCTGGTGT